>CALEEY010000332.1 GCA_937877085.1 uncultured Bacteroidota bacterium | reverse complement strand
GACCTATCGACGGGAAACGCCAAAAAAGTGGGTATCCTCGCGGCTCTTTTCCCCACGCCCGAATTGGTCATCCTGGACGAACCGTTTGCCAACCTTGACCCGCCATCGCAGATTCGGTTGAAAGACCTTTTGATCCGAGCAGCTCGAGTCGAGCACACTACGATGATCATATCCAGTCACGACCTCGGTCACGTGATGGAAGTTTGCGGCCGTATTACGCTACTGGCAGAAGGGAAAATCAGTCGAGATATAGAAACGTCGCCCGAAACGCTGGCTGAACTCAATACATTTTTCGCTTCTGAGGAATCGGCCTCCGCAACGTAGGTCGTTTCAGGCCTATTGGATGCCCCGAGGTGAATGTTTATCAGACGAAATTGCGCGGAAAGGGTTTAAGGAGCGGTTCTATCCCTGCACTTTAAAGGCTTACGGCTTCTTTTGAGCGGCAGGCCTGCGTCCGGGTGTTGCTGCATGAACATGCCTGCGCGATGGTCGCTCTACTGAGTCTTCCACATTCTTTTCCGCATACGGGCACAACGAGCAAGCTCGGCCTCCTCGTCCATCGCTCGCATTCGACGATGGGCGAGGACACGTTTGCAAACAGGCGTCGGTTTCGGATACGCGACTCGAAGGCACAATGGATTCGATCACGAGGTCCGTTAACCCTTCCATAAATAATGGATGGCAGTTTAATCCCGATGCCACGTGGTAGTGATGAATACCTTTCGCTTCGGCTAATTTTCGAAGATCCACCTCTAAAAAATAGGCGGAATCAAATTGTTCAGAAACGTGATCGACGGGGACCACAACCACCGCTCGATGCCCAGACGCCACCATCGCATCAATGGTATCCTTCTGGCTGGGCCCAACCCCATTTCGCCAGCTACGTTGTGGGACAAACGACAAAAAATGGGCCCGATCTTTCCCTTGGAGAGCCATTAATTGCTCGACCGAGTGATGGACCAAACAGCAATATGGGTCGCCTTTGTCATCTATAGGATTTAATCCTTTGCCAGTGGCTGTAAATAAAATGGCAACTTCAGGTCGGGCGGAACGAGGGAAGCGCTGAACAGCTTGTTCAATGCGCTCGTTCATGGCCTCAATAAAAGACTCGCGAATGGCAAATTCCCAGATCGCAACGGTTGGTAGGCCCGCTATTTTCGTTTCCGAGACCATTTTCTCCCAGTAAGCGAGAGCCCGACCGGTCGTATCCATGGCAAACTGTGGAAACAACGGAAGCAAAACAACATGGGTAATGCCATCCTTCAGCATTTGTTGAGCAGCGTCCAGCATCGAAGGACTTCCAAAGGGAGACGCTAGGTAGGTACCAATTTGAACGCCATCTGGAATGACCACACTTGCTTTTAGGCGACGTTTTAGGTCGGCAGCCTGTTCGCGATTAAATCGATTGATCGAATGACCGCCTCCTATGGCCCGATATTCAGTCAATACTCGTTCAATCGCGAGACGCGCTTTTACTCGGGACTTAAGATTTGAAATCCAAAAGCGGAAGCCCCTCTGCGGGCCACTTGGGAGCATGAAATGCTTGTGCAGGTAGCCAAAAACTTCGTCCTCTGTCTCAGGTGCGCCGGGCGACAAAAGAACCACACCCACCTTATCCCCACGTCCTACATTTATAGGATCGGCGGAAAAAGAACGACTTCCGAAGGGTCGAACTTGAGGGCTTGGAATGCTTGTGGTTTCTTTCAGGGACATCAATCGGACGGGCGAACACTTGGTTTGGTATCTGCCAATCTATTCGAAGACGTGCCATCGCTGTTTTCAGACTTGATGAAGGCGACATCATTTCTCACACTTTTCACCAACGGACATCCAAAAATTGCGAATACCCCATCTCTTCAGAGGGTAGCATCGCTACGTGGAGGCCAGAAATCACTACCAAAACCACTCGAAAAGGCTTCCGAGGATGGCTTACTAGATCTTTCGCAGTATTTGAGATGCCTTTTCGCGGACTTCGGGCGGCCAAGATCGGGGGAGTTCGCTGGTAAATACCATCAATTCTTTCTTGGTCGGATGGTCAAAGGCCAATCTACCCGCATGAAGAGCTAGGTTTTTTCCGTCGAGTCTAGTTCTCGATCCGTATCTAAAGTCTCCTACAATGGGAAATCCCCGACCTGCTAATTGAACCCTAATTTGATGTGCGCGGCCTGTCGATAACTCAATGCGCACCAAAGCCGCTGTGCCAAATGTATGGACCTCTTCTATAACTAATTTCGCCAGTTTTGCCCCCTGTTTATTGGGTTCTACAATGCGAACATTTTCATCCCATTTTTTGAGCCAGTCCTCGTAGACGTCTCCTTTCACCGGGTGACCGTCTACCAGAGCCAAATACGTTTTCTGGACGGTTCTTAATTTGAACTGCTCGCTTAGACGGGCAGCGGCTTTCGAAGTACGGGCAATGACCATTAATCCAGAAGCGGGCCTATCCAACCGGTGAACCAATCCTAAGAACACGTCCCCTGGCTTTTCGAATTGAACTTTCACCCATTGCTTGGCGACGCTCAGAACGTCCTCGTCCTTCGTCCGATCCTCCTGCGAAAGCATCCCAGCGGGCTTTTCAACCACCAATACGTGATTGTCAACAAATACAATGGGAAGATTCATAGGTTTAGAACGGCCTTTCTTTGGGCTTTTGTTAATCCAGCGACCACTAATTCATAGGAGTGGTCAATCATCTCGAATATCAACGAAGTCGGAATCGATCCATCTAACACCGCAGTGTTCCAATGGTTTTTATTCATGTGATATCCCGGCCGAATCGATTCATAATTTTCACGCAACTCAATGGCCCACAGCGGATTACATTTCAAGTTTATTTGCCATGGAGTAGCGTCCAAGGACAGGAGTACGAATATTTTACCTGATACTTTAAATACCAGCGTTTCTTCGCCAAACGGAAACCCTTCTTCCACACAGGCTTTTGCGCGACAATATTCGTAAATAGTTTCTAACATTTAATTGTCTTTGGGTGGCTCTCCGACCCTTCCCGACAAGGCATAGTTCCCCATCGCAATATGTCGACCACTTTAAATTATTCGGGTGAACTCTACAGAAAGAGCCTCCATCTCTTGGCGCTCTTGTATCCGGTTGGGTACATGATTTTGGGCCGCTCGTGGGCACTTTGGATTTTGATTCCACTGAGTAGTACCGCGATTGTGTTGGATATTTTAAGGGCTAAAAACAAATCCGTTCACGCCCTTTTTGATCGAACCTTCGGCTTCATGATGCGGCCGGAAGAGCGGTCTTTCAACCCTGAAAGGCCTCCCATTAACGGCGCATCGTGGGTTACGGCATCTTTCACTGTGCTCATCATATTTTTTTCTGGTCCCATCGCCATTGTTTCATTTGTGTCTTTTATGATCGGGGATGCTATGGCAGCCATTGTGGGGCGAAAGATTGGTAAGCATCGGTTGGGCTCCGGCGGAAGCTCATGGGAAGGGACCCTTTCTTTTATGATATCGGGCCTGGTGGTGTCCCATCTTTTAGGGTCCGCCATGGTACCGTTTGCTCCGTTTGATTTTCCTTCGGTGTCGCTCATTGGAGCCGTATTGGTTGCTGGGAGCCTTGAAGCCGCTCCCCTTCCAATGAATGACAATATTGTTGCGCCGGTGGGAGGCGCGTTATTTTTATTGGCTATGGGAGCCTTTTTGTAATTCAGCCATTCTTACAAACGCGCGGGATCTTTTTTGGCGAAATTGAACCTTCGATCTACCCCACAGGCTCTTTTTCCTGGATACTCCACCGGTGGCTAAACTTACCAAAACGGCAATTCGACGCATCGCTGGGTTAGTGCCGTTTCCTCAGCCTGAAACAATCCGAGTGCGCTACCCCATCGTGCTCATGCACGGTTTTGGTTTGCTAGCCTTTTTGGCCAAGGGCGGCCACTTGCACGAAGAAGCGATGTACCTCAGGATGAGGGGCATTCTGGCGTTTGCTCCCAATGTCTCGCCCTACCACACGATTGCGGACCGGGCCAATATGTGGCGGGAGCGCGTGGAGTTCATTTTAAAAACCACAGGCGCTGAAAAAGTAAATTTAATTGCCCATTCTATGGGTGGGCTGGACGCGCGCTACCTCGTAAGCAAGTGTGGCCTGCATGACCGAGTGGCCACTTTGACCACCATTGCCAGCCCGCATAGAGGGAGTTCTCTCGCCGAAATCGTGCTCGAACAGCCAGGAAAGGTCCAAGAATGGCTCCAAGACGCGGCCAATTGGATAGGGCAGAATGCCATGAGCAATAGCGGTGCAGATTTTCACAGCGCTATTCAGCAGTTGACCCCGACGGCCCTGAAGGAGTCATTCAATTTGGAAGTCTTAGACCACCCCAATGTGCTGTACCGATCCTATGCCGGCGCTTCCGGGAAGGGCACGTTGCATTCAATCAATCCTATTTTGCGCCCCTTTAATTCCTTGATGTACGCCCGAGAGGGAGTAAATGACGGTCTCGTATCGGTTAGTTCGGCTAAATGGGGTGATTATCAAGGCGAAATCGAAGCCGACCACGCACAGCAAATTGGAATAGATTTGATGCCGTCGAGCTCGTTCTCGTCCTCAGAATTTTTCGCAGATCAAGTACGATTGCTCGCGGAAATGGGCTTCTAACCACGCCGCGTTTAGACTCCGAATGCTTCCACTTCAATTGAAGTGGCCCACTAACCTACTGCACCATCAAATCGCCGTAGGACACCAGTTCTCCCAATCGGTCAAAAATAAACAGTCTGACCAAGCCTGAACGAGCCAAAAGTGCTGGGCTGAATCGAAAGATATACGCTCCAGGGTCGGTTGCATCGAGGATATCGTCCAACGTCCGAAGCGTGCCGGAAGCGTCGCGGCCTCGGATAGACAACCCACCCTGGACGGAATTAAACTCGAGGACGGTTACAGGAATCGTAACAAAATCGATGGTTGCTGGATTGGGATAGGCCGGATCAACGCGAACTTTGCCTCCGTAAATGGGTGCAACCCTCCAATCGTCTTCATCATCGTCGAGAATCGTGCCCTGGCTATCTGTTCTGGCGAAGCCATTGGGCGTTTCGCTAGCCGATTGCACAAAATCTTCCTGCTGTTGCTGGGAGTCGCAAGAGGAAAGCGTAAAGAAGAGTAGAACGAGTACCGAAAGTCTACGTATCACCGTATTCTTGCTCAGGCGTGGGATGATGAATTGCCTAGACTACCGTTCCTCTCCCATCACGTTCCCGGTTCCAACGTTCAATTATGCCCGTAATCACTGCATCTCGCCTTCAAGTTGCTCTTTCTGGTGAACCCATTATTAGGGACGTCTCCTTTCAGATTGGAAGGGGTTCCTTTACGGGTATTCTAGGCCCAAACGGCAGCGGAAAAACGACCTTGTTGCGGGCCATGGCTGGCCTGATTCCTTTTTCGGGATCCCTTTTGCTGGAAAACAAGCCGGTTAGTGCGTGGTCTCCACGGGCCATGGCTACGCGACTGGCCTTCGTGCGTCAGTCTCACATGATTCCATTTGATTTCAAAGTCGAGGAACTCGTGTTACTGGGGAGATCACCTCACAAAAATTTACTGTCTTCGTATGATCAGTCCGACTTTTCGTTGGTCAGGGACGCCCTGCGATTGGTAGATATGTCCGGTTTTTCCTCCCGATCCTACGCATCCTTGTCGGGTGGAGAGCAGCAGCGGGTGTTTTTAGCGCAGGCCCTGGTCCAAGAAGCCGATATTTTACTTCTGGATGAACCTACGACCTATTTAGATGTGCATCATCAATACGAATTCCTACAGCACGTTCGTTCGTTGGTAGATAATGGCATAACCGTCGTAGGAGCTTTCCATGATTTAGAATTGGCCGCTCGGTTTTGCGATCACCTGATTGTTTTTTCGGGTGGGCAAATTTCTGCGGACGGATCCCCTCAAGGGGTACTGGACGCTGAACTGTTGGCCCGGGTTTTTCGCATGAATGCCCAAGTTCATCACACCTCGGAAGGATCGATACGCATCCATTATGAAACTCCTCTGACCTAATGAAAATTTATACCCGCACTGGGGACGACGGTACGACTGGGCTTTTTGGCGGCCCGCGCGTCTCTAAAGACCATATTCGAATTGAGGCCTACGGTACCGTAGACGAGCTAAACTCGGTACTAGGAATGGTTCGAAGCGCCCTTCCCCGCCCCACCCCGGGCCATTTCTTTGGCGCTGAAATTACTAGCGAAGGGGCGCCCATTGAGATGGCGCCAACGCCCAAAACAACTACCCAACTGATGGATGTGTGGCTGGATCGCATTCAAAGTGAACTGTTTGACTTGGGTGCAGATTTGGCTACACCGATGGACACTAAAGTTAAGATTACCCGCTTTCCAGTCATAGCCATTACGCGTCTGGAAGAGGAAATTGATGCTTTCGACGAGTCTATTGAGCCTTTGAAGGCATTTATACTACCTGGCGGTCACGCTGCCTCCTCCGCGCTTCATTTGGCCCGAACTGTTTGTCGACGGGCCGAAAGACGGGTTATTACCCTGTCCGAAACGGAGTCCATAAACTCGGCTTGTTTAATTTATTTGAATCGGCTTTCAGATGCCCTTTTTACGGCTGCACGGTGGATTAATCACGAATTTGGGGTCGAAGAACCCACGTGGGTGCCGACTAAAACGACTTAATTTCATTGATTTTGATTATATCATAGAAACTTACCGGTCGATAACATATTTTACCGATGATCATGGGTCACGCATGAATTGCTACTAGCCACTTCTCATCGTTCAGAATTTTCCCTTTTTAGCCATGCGAGACCGTCCCTTGCTAGTAATTGCTGCGCTCATCGCAGTTGGCACATTTTTGGTAATTCAAGCCAACAGCCTGCCTATCGGAAGCGAGCGATCTATGGACGGCCTGATCAAGACGGCTTCGCTTTCTGTCGACGAATACGGAATTGACCAATCCCAATACGAAGTGTTGGACGCCGTTGTAGCCAATAATGAGACGTTTTCTGACTTATTGACCCCGTACAATGTCGATTATCAACGTATTGTGCAGCTGGCCTCTGAAGGGCGTAACATTTTTGATGTAAGGCAACTTAGAGCTCGGCGACCTTACAGGGTTTACACGGATTCGGCGGGTGTGGCGCGGCTCATGGTGTATGAAAAAGATCTAACCAGCTATGTAGTGTTCGATCTAAGCGAAAATCCCAAGATTCAATTAGAGAATAAAGAAGTAACCAACGTCATTCGAGATGTGAGCGGCGTTATCGATAACTCGCTCTATGCAACCCTCCTCGATCAAAATATTCACCCGGCCGTAGCCGGTCGGATGTCGGAAGTATTCGCTTGGCAAATTGACTTTTATCGTATTCAAAAAGGCGACGCTTTCCGGATTATTTTCGAAGAACAATTGGTTGGCGGCGAAATGGTCGGCGTTGGAGAAATCCTAGCGGCCCGCTTTGTTCATATGAATGCCGACTACTACGGGTTCTTTTTCCACGAGGGAGATATTCAGGAGCACTACGACGAGAGCGGCAAAAGTCTTCGCAAAGCCTTTCTCATGGCACCGGTTGACTTTAGCAGAATCAGCTCAGGATTTTCGTCCAACCGCTTTCACCCCGTACAAAAACGATATAAAGCGCATCTTGGCACTGATTACGCCGCAGACAGAGGAACTCCTATTAGAGCCACCGGAGACGGCGTGGTAATAGCGGCTACATACGGCCAGTACAACGGCAATTACGTCAAAATCAAGCATAATGAGACGTACACCACCCAGTATCTACATATGTCCAAGATTGCTTCTGGCATGAGGCCAGGCACTCGAGTCCGTCAAGGTCAGACCATCGGTTATGTGGGTGCGACAGGATTAGCCACGGGCAACCACGTCTGCTACCGTTTTTGGAAAAATGGCCAACAGGTCGACCACAGGCGTGAGAAAATGGCGTCGAGTGGCCCGATTCCTGTTCAGTATATGAACGACTTTGAAATTCTGCGTGATACCTACATGGTTCAGTTGGCCACGCCCATCGTTCCGACGCCTAAGTCTAGATTTCCCATGATCGATGCGCACGCTGCGGTCGCCGCTCCCTAAGGGTCTTATTTCCGAATTTCGTAGGGCGCATCGGGAGCCGCATCCGGCTCGCCAAAGCGCCGATTGTTAGTCCTGGCTACCACTTTAAGCTTCGAAGTCGTTTCTGAGCCGTTTACACTTACCTTCACCGTGTACTCTCCCGCCAAGATATACGTCTTTCCATTATCTGCCGCTTTGACTTTGTCTCCCAAGGAGTTAGCTGCGGCTGCGTTCAACGTCAAATCGTAGCTTACGTAGTTCAGGCCCGGTTTCAATGCCGTTTCGAAGGTGTTCTGAACGCCGCCGTCTTTGTCCTCAATCGAAAAAGTGGCCGTTCCCGCTTTGGAAGCATAAACCGTTAAGGTCATGTCTGCTTCTTGCGCCGGGGCATAGGCCACTCTTTTAACCCCCCAAGATGCGTTGTAGGCCACATCTGCCAATTCAAACAAATGAACGGGCTTTGCCAACATCTCAGAAGTGAGTTGTTGAATGATCGAGATATCTGCCAAATAAATCGAGCGGCCGTGCGTTCCAACCAATAGGTCTTTGTCCCGAGCTTGAATTTTTAGGTCGTGTACGGGTACGTTGGGCATGTCTTTGGCGAGTCCCATAAAGGTCGTACCCCGATCTAGCGATACATAAACGGCATGATCCGTTCCGACGTAGACAATATTTTGGTTGGATGGATCTTCCAGAACCACGTTTACGGGCTCCATCGGTAGATCGGTCCCGAGCCGTTTCCAGGTCGTTCCGTAATCATCCGAGCCATAGACATACGAATCAAAATGGTCTGACCGATAGCCGTTTAGCGTTACGTAGACCCTCCCTTCAGAGTGCCCTGACGCGACCACCCGGCTTACCCAAAGATTCTGCGGCAGCGTTTGGTCGATTCGCTTCCACGAAACGCCTCCGTCTTTGGTCACATGAATCATCCCATCGTCGCTACCCGTGTAAATCAAACCGAAACGCAGCTTCGATTCGTCGATTGTCGATAGGGTACCATAAGGAACGTCTCCCGGCCGACCACCATGGGTCAAGTCTGGTGAAATCGCCTTCAGATCTTCGCCCTTGTTCATCGAGCGATACAATCGGTTAGCCGCGTAGTAAAAAATGTCCTGGTTGTGCGGAGACAATAGAATGGGCACTTGCCAATTGAAACGAAGTGGTTTTTCGCCCAGTTCGTGACGCGGGCGGATTCCTATGCGCTGACCCGTCGTGCGGTCAACCCGAGAATAAGCGCCAAATTGGGATCCGAAGTACACCAATTCATTGGTGCGCGTGTCCACTTGGACCTGCATGCCATCTCCTCCCCCCAAGTTGTCGTACGGATAGTCTCCGTCGTCGTACCATCCGTAACTCGCTTGATAGGTGTGCGGACCTACCCAAACCCCGTTATCCTGAAGACCACCGTAGACGCGGTAATTCTCGGCGTTATCTGTCGTGATATAATAGAACTGCCCCACGGGCGGAATGTTGACCTTGGACCAGGTCTCACCGGCGTCGTACGACATATTTAAACCACCATCATTCCCGTTGATAATGTGTCCTGGGCGCGATGGATTCATCCAGAGCGCCTGATGATCGGAGTGAACGTGAGCCGCACCTACCGATTTCCACGTTTTACCGGCATCGTCGGAGCGAATAATGGGCACACCGAGAGCAAAAACTTGTTGGTCGTTGTCTGGCGCCACACGGATGACCCCAAAATAATATCCGTACGTGTTGTACACGCCGTCCAGATCCTCTGTGTGGGTGCGGGTCCACGTCGCCCCAGCATCTTCGGATCGATAGACCTCTAGGCCAATAATGGTCGTGTTGAAGAGCTGGGCGTTGGCATCGTCAACGTATTCGACTAAGGCTGCTGGCTGGATGGTGCCTTTAGATACCATGTCCCGAACCACGTCGACCGTGTATTGCGACGGAAAATTCTCGCTTTCCAGATATCCCTTAATCGCATCCTTCTCCAATGCCACAAAAGCAGCGGTGGTCATTTTTCTAAGGTCATCCCTCGATAGGCCTTTAGTTTTTTCGGTCGTAGTGCTTTCCTGCCTTACATTTTGGTTGTCTACGGAAGCGTACAAAATGTTTGAATTGCCCGGAAACACCGTGACGCCGATCCTTCCAACACCGGCTCCATCGCGCAGACCTGAAGCTCCGCCACTGATCTTTGACCATGTGTTTCCCCCATCGGTGCTTTTGAAAACGCCCGATCCTGCGCCGCTTTCAACAAAATTCCAAGCCCGTCTATCCCGTTCCCACATGGCTGCGTACAAGATATTGGGGTTGTTTGGATCCAAGACCAGATCTACGGCTCCTGTTTTATCGTCCACATACAACGTTTTCTTCCAGGTCTTTCCCCCATCCGTCGATTTGTAGACTCCTCGATTGGCGTTGGGCGAATACAGGGCGCCCAAAGACGCGACCCAAATGGTCTCGGCATTCGTTGGGTGAAGAACAATTCGGCCCGTCCGATGTGTTCCGTCAAGCCCCATGTGGGTCCACGTTTTTCCCCAGTCCGTACTCTTGTAGATCCCATCGCCCGCATACGAAGAGCGGCTGGAATTGCTTTCTCCCGTGCCTACCCACATCACTCCCGTCTCCCAGTTGACCGCGACATCTCCAATGGTCATAACCCCTTCATGGTCGAACAGCGGATCAAAGGATTGTCCGTTATTCCTCGTAATCCAAAGTCCACCAGAGGCATAGGCCACCACAAAATGGGAGGCATCCTTGCTCCATGCGTCCACGTCCACAACGCGGCCACTCATAATGGAGGGACCAATATTTTTTACCGGAACGTCTGAAAGAAGCGAGCGATCAAACAAGGCTTTGCGCTGATTGAACGCTGCCCGTCGGGCCTCCGGAGAACTCGCTTTCACTAAGCTGTTCATTTCCGGCGTCAAGTTTTGCCGCTGCGCCGTAGCCGAAAGGGCAAACAGGCTTAAACAAAGAAGGCAGCCTAGTAAATAGGAGAAACTGCGCGAAATGGAGGCGGCGCTAGAGGCGAAACCGGTGGATGCGAGTCCTTTGGAAGCGTATCGAGACATATCGTTTAAACCAAGAGTATTCAGATCATAAAACAGTCGACCTGAACAAGGTACTTCACAAACGATTTCCGTGCAGAACGTGTGCAATGGTAGATGCGGCGACGTTTCGACCGGATAGTACCAAAACGGTGGGGCCCTTTGGTTTACGGAATTCCGAACGCAAGCACGCGGCCACCACGACGGCAGCAGATCCTTCTATAATCATCTGATGATTTTTGATGGTCCAGGCCATGGCGCGCTGAATTTCTTCTTCATTCAAGAGCTCGATAGCGTCGTATCGAGTCTTTAAAACCTCAAATGTGAGCCGCCCAATGCCGCCTTCCAGCCCACCGGCCACGGTTTCAATGGCTGGCATTTCGAGGATCGCTTCACCCGCCTCCATACTCTTTTGGAACGCCGGCGACCCTTGGTGCTGGCAAAGGATGATGCGACAATCCGGTTTGAGTTCTTTGACCAAATACGAAGCTCCCCCGGAAAGCCCACCGCCGCCCACCGGTAGAACCAGCGTCTCAAGATCCGGAATCTGCTCCAGCACCTCTTTTGCGACGGTTCCTCCGTTCGCAGCCATCACCCAGTCATCGTCAAAGGCACTTATAAAAGGCAATCCCAGTCGGCTAGATTCATGCTTGGCCCAATGCTCTGTTTCGTCATACCCCGGAAATCTAGAGGTATGCACATCGGCTCCCATGCGAATCATTCCGTCTAATTTGGTGGGGTCTACGGAGCTAGGGACGAAAATGGTTGCTTGCATTCCCAACTGCCTAGCGGCCCAAGCCATTCCTTTTCCGTGATTGCCCGCTGAACAGGTCGCTACGCGCTGTATGCCACTATCTTTGGCCTTTAGGAGTGAAAACAAAGCGCCTCGAGCTTTAAAACTGCCCGTAATCTGCTCGTTTTCCAGCTTTAGCCATACAGGTACCCCCAAAAGGTCGGACAGGATGGGGCATTCCTCGACCGGGGTTTTCCTAATGGCTCCGCTAATGCGAGCTGCGGCTTCGTGTATGAGCTGGATTGAAATCATGCGTCAAGGTACATAACTCTTCGCTTTTGGAGGCCCATCTTCACCTTTGAATTGTATATTTTGTGTCGTACTAGACCTTAATTATCGGAGACAACCGCGTTGACGCCAGAAGCCGCCTTTGCTACGCTTTCTGAACAATTCAGAAAACACCCCCACTCGAGCATCGCGCATCGCTTGGAACGGTTAAGAGCGCTCCGTAGGGTCTTGATTGCGCGGCAAGAGGACGTTCGACAGGCCCTTTGGAATGATTTTAACAAACCTCGTTACGAAGTAGACCTGACCGAAATCGCGGCGACCATGTTTGAAGTGACTCACGCGATCCGGCATCTTCGAAAATGGACCAAACCGGTTAGGAAAAAAACGCCCTTGTACCTGATTGGAACGTCTACAGACGTTGTATTCCAGCCCAAAGGCCCCAGTTTGATCATTACGCCCTGGAATTATGCTTTTTTGTTGACCATTGGACCCGTTGTTCACGCTACGGCAGCGGGCTGCCCTTTTGTTGTAAAGCCCTCTGAAAACACGCCAAACGCCAGCAAATTATTAAAAGAGATCATTGAGTCGGTTTTCCCTAGAGAAGAAGCCATGGTATTCGAAGGAGACGCTTCGGTAGCCAACGCCTTTTTAGAACTCCCGTTTAGCCATATTCATTTTACGGGGAGCGTAGGCGTTGGGAAAGTGGTCATGGCGGCTGGCTCGAAGCATTTGTCGAGTGTTACGCTCGAATTAGGAGGAAAATCGCCGGTTTACGTCGATGAAACCGCGGACCTTGGTGACGCGGCCCGCGGAATTTGCTTCGGGAAGTTCTCAAATGCAGGGCAGACGTGTATCGCCCCAGATTACGTCCTGGTAAAGGAAGATGTTAAAACTCAGCTCGTGGAGGAAATCGAGCGCCACATCAAGCAATTTTATGGCGCCTCGGCGGCCGACAGAAAAACCTCCAATTACGCCCGCATAATTAATGGGCGTCACTTCGACCGTTTGGCCCTCCTGTTGAAGGAATCGGTGGACGCAGGAGCACGCGTTCTGTTTGGCGGCGAGGTGGACCCTCAAAGTCGCTATATCGAACCTACCCTACTGGACGACGTGCCTCAGGGGCTCCCGCTTTTACGAGAGGAGATTTTCGGTCCGCTGCTACCCCTCATCGCTGTTGCTTCGGAAGAAGCTGCGATCGCTGAAATTAAATCTAGACCACCACCGCTGTCCGTTTACCTGTATTCGAGCAAAAAAGGCCTGGCGGAGCACTTTTCAACCCAGATTCGTACCGGGGCCATTTGTGCCAACACCACCTTATTACAATTCATCCAGCCCTTTGGGCCATTCGGCGGTGAAGGAAATTCGGGCATTGGTCGGTCGCACGGGGAAGCAGGTTTTAGGGCCTTTTGCAATGAACAAGTCATTTTGAAAAGACGATGGGGGGCCTTCATTCTGCAACTGTTCCATCCGCCTTATTCTCCACGGTCGACTTTTTTCATGAACGTGCTGCGCAGGCTCGGATAGGAATTCCTCCCGCCCACCAACCCCTTCCATAAAGACGGTATGCGGCACGCAGGACAATAGGCAACGCCTCTTTGGGAGGACGTTACTTAGCCCCCATCCGCACACCACCATCCAATCTGATTACTTCCCCGTTCAGCTTCACATTTTCGATGATGTGTTGCGCCAAAAAGGCATAGTCCGAGGGTTTTCCAAGTCGGTTAGGAAATGGAATTTGACTGATGAGCGAGGCTTGGACATCGGCAGGCATACCGGCAACCATGGGCGTTTCAAATATCCCAGGGGCGATGGTCATGCATCGAATCCCATTTCTGGATAGATCGCGCGCAATGGGCAGCGTCATCCCAACAATGCCTCCTTTCGATGCAGAATAGGCGGCTTGTCCCATTTGCCCGTCGAAAGCGGCAACGGATGCCGTATTAATTAGAATGCCCCGCTCCCCTTCTTCATTCGGCTCATTCTTCGACATGGCAACAGCGGCCAATCGGATAACATTAAACGTCCCAACCAAATTGACGGTGATGACCCGCGCAAAACTGGCCAAATCATGGGCTCCATCGCGTCCAACCGTTTTTTTGGCTACCAAAATACCCGCGCAGCCAACGACCCCATGAAGACCTCCAAAGGTAGTGGTAGCTGCATCGACGGCAGCCTGAACACTTTCTTCGCTTGTTACGTCGGTCAGGACAAAAATGGCGCGAGGGCCTAACGAGTCGGCTTTGGCATTCCCTGCAGCTTCGTTTACGTCGGCAATGACTACGTTCGCGCCCAATTCAATGAGTCTATCGGCAGTCCCAGCGCCGAGGCCTGAACTCCCGCCCGTAACTAAAAATGTATTTCCCTTAATTTGCATGGTGACCTGTTGGATTTTTTGGTGGACTTAGGCGTTGGGTGCAAAACTAATGAGGAAAACCTTGAAGGGATGAGGAAAACCTTGAAGGGATGAGGAAATCGTTCGTGGTCGACCGAAATAGTTTAGTTTCAGAGCTTGTTATAGATCGACGTCCACCGTTTCAAAGCCGGTTGCCCATCGGCGGGCTTCATTTCCATGTCTGCCAGTAGTCCACCGTTTCCATGTCTGCAAATAGTCCTTTTCTAGATTCATGGCCTATACCGTAAAAGAAGTTTATTGCACGCTTCAGGGCGAAGGGTACCACACGGGCCGCGCCGCCGTATTCGTGCGTTTTACTGGCTGTAATCTGTGGACGGGTCGCGAGCAGGATCGGGCGAATGCCGTGTGCACATTTTGCGATACCGATTTTGTGGGCACCGATGGACCAGGAGGAGGCAAATTCAAGACCGCAGAGGCCCTGGCTACACACATCAGGGGCATTTGGGACGCATCGGTGTCCCCAACGGGTTCGGCATTTGTAGTCTGCACCGGCGGCGAACCACTCCTTCAGATAGATACAGACCTGATCGAGGCGCTGCATGCCCAGTCCTGTGAGATCGCGGTCGAAACTAACGGCACGATCGCTGCGCCAACGGGATTAGACTGGATTTGTGTATCTCCAAAGGCCGACGCGCCGCTCGTACAGAAGAGCGGACATGAATTAAAACTGGTGTGGTACCAACAAAAAGCGCCTCCCTCTCGATTTGAAGAGCTCGCGTTCGACCATTTTTATTTACAGCCCATGGACGGACCTGAGGCCGAGCGATTTACGAAAGAGGCCACAGCGTATTGTTTGAGGCATCCGAAATGGAGATTGAGCCTGCAAACTCACAAATTGCTTGGGATTCCCTGATGTAGGGGACACGATTTGCGTGCTCCACCCCTGCCGCGAAGGACGAGCGCACGTTCCGCGACGCTCAGCTACTTCCGTTTCGAGGTCGAACGAAGCACCAGCACTCCTAGCGGTGGAAGGTCTAGTTGAAAGGACGCCGGTTGGCCATGAAACGCCTTTTTTCTTGCTTCACAGGACCCAGTAGATCCCGTTCCGCTTCCTCCGAAGCGTGCTTCGTCACTATTTAGAATCACGCTCCAGTTCCCCTCCTGAGGTGCTCCCACTTCGTACATGGGCCGCGGTACCGGGGTGAAGTTAAAGACGAACATCAACACTTCGTCCGACGCTTTTCGGATATAGGAAGCCGTGGTATTGGCCGTGTCTTTGTAATCGATCCACTCAAACCCATTGTGCGTTTCGTTTTGAAGCGCGTCAGAGATTCGGTACAACATGTTGAGGGCTTTCATCCACTCCTGCGTTCCCTTATGGATGTCCTTTTCCAACAGCCACCAGTCCAGGCCGCGATCGTGACTCCATTCCCTTCCCTGCCCAAATTCCATCCCCATAAAAATGAGCTTTTTACCCGGGTGGCCAAACAAATGCGCGAAAAGGAGCCGAATGTTGGCCGCTTTTTGCCAATCGTCACCGGGCATCTTCCCCAAGAGGCTGCCTTTTCCGTGGACGACTTCATCGTGCGAAAGGGATAACAGGTAGTTCTCCGCCCACGCGTACACCAGTGGGAATGTGAAATCGTGGTAATGGAATTTGCGGTGTACCGGATCTTCCTTGAAAAACTGGAAGGTGTCGTGCATCCAACCCAAATTCCATTTATACAGAAAACCGAGTCCCCCACTGTAGGTGGGGTGCGACACTCCCGGCCAAGCTGTAGACTCTTCTGCTATCATCATGGCATTCGGAAACGAGGAAAAGACCGTTTCATTGATGAGCTTTAGAAATTCCACCGCTTCTAGGTTTTCGCGGCCACCCTGCGCGTTGGGCGTCCATTTTTTGCGCGAATAATCCCGGTAAAGCATGGAAGCAACCGCATCAAAGCGAAGCCCATCCACATGAAACTCTTCTAACCAATACAGGGCGTTGGAAACCAAATAGTTTTGAACTTGCGGCCGCGAATAATCAAAAATAAACGTGCCCCAATCCGGATGATGCCGCATCCCCGGGTCTTCGTACTCAAACAGCGGTTGTCCATCGAACATGGAAAGACCTTGCGGATCGGTGGCGAAATGGGCTGGTACCCAATCCAAAATGACGCCTATGTCGTTGGCGTGCAAATGGTTAACAAGATATTTCAAGTCGTCCGCCGTGCCGTAACGAAACGTTGGAGCGAAAAGACCCACGGTTTGATAACCCCACGATCCATAGAAAGGGTGCTCTTGAACGGGCAGGAATTCAACATGGGTGAACCCCATCTCTCGAACATATTCCGCCAACGGTTCTGCTAATTCTCGGTAGGATAAAAATCCACCGTCTTCTTTGCGCCGCCACGAGCCAATGTGCACTTCGTACATGGAAACCGCTTCAGAAAGCGATTCAGGGCCCTTCCTTTTTTGCAACCACTCGTTATCGTTCCATTCAAAATCGGATTCCGTAACTATGGCTGAAAGGCCTTCCAGCGCGCTGCCACCGAATGCAGGAGGCTCCATCTGCCGAGCGAATGGGTCGGTTTTATCTATCCTCTTCGATCCTCGACGAATACTAAACTTGTACTTTTGTCCAATGAGCGCTCCCCGAATGTATACTTCCCACAAACGGCTCATCCCCGAACCAATGGGCTCCATGGGGTTCGTTTCAGGATTCCAACCGTTAAAATCGCCGATCACGGAAACAGCATCTGCCCGTGGAGCCCACACCCGAAACCAGGTACCGCCCCGATTAGGATGCGCCCCCAACGTGTGATGTGCTTCAAAAAGACGACCCTGCCCCCACAAGTGCAGGTCAAACGCGGATACTTTCGGCATAAACTTGAATTCGTGTTGATGGAAAGTACGGGATTTGCGTCATTCTATTGCTGGCAGAGTGGAAATTGCCTCAACTTCTGTTACACACGCAGTACAAGTTCGAGTATATTCGCTAGGCTATCTTTTTCTGACACCCAGCACTCCTCGCATTGATTCTATTACCTGGAAAATCATTCCCATTAGGCGCTACCGTCTCGGACGATGGTATAAATTTTGCCGTTTTTAGCGCACATGCCACGGGCATTGAGCTCTGCCTTTTTAATAACACGGAAGACCTGGAAGAGTGCACTTCGTTTCGATTGGTAGAACGCTGTGGACCGATTTGGCATGGATTTGTTAAGGGGGCAAAGGAGGGCGCGCTATACGGGTACCGAGTGGACGGACCGTTTGAACCGACCCGCGGACACCGCTTCAATCGCCATAAATTGCTGCTCGACCCGTACGCCAAAGATTTGGCGAAGGCTGCCGCGTGGAACAGTGCGATATTGGGCTACGCGGAGCAGGACGATACCACTTTCAACGACCAAAATTCGGCCCCATTTGCGGCCGTAGCACGCGCTATTCGCCCAAGCGTACCGCCGCCGTCCCTGCCTTCAAGACCCGAAATTCATTGGAAGGATTCCGTAATCTATGAGACCCATGTCAAGGGCATTTCTATGCTGCATCCCGAGGTGGATCCCGCCATTCGCGGTACGTATCTGGGGCTGTGTTCTAGGCCAATCCTGAATCATCTAAAGTCGCTTGGAGTCACCGCTGTTCAGCTACAACCGGTGCACCTTCAGATGACCGAAAAGCATCTGTTTGATGCGGGGCTGACTAATTATTGGGGTTACAATCCAATCAACTATTTCATTCCTGAACCAAGCTATGCTTCCGTTGCGGAGCACGCCATCGCTGAGTTTCAAACCATGGCTCGGGTGCTCCATGAGGAAGGAATCGAATTGATATTGGATGTGGTGTACAATCATACAGCCGAAGGCAATCGGTTGGGCCCCACGTTGTCGTTTCGGGGGTTTGATAACGCCAGTTACTATCGAAAAAACCCTACAGAACCTCGATTTTTAGAGGATTTTACGGGTACGGGCAACACGCTGGATGCCAATCAGCCCATGGTATTGAGATTGATCGCGGACTCCCTGCGATATTGGGTCACCGAAATGGGAGTGGATGGATTTCGATTTGACCTGGCTACTTCGTTGGCTCGAGAGGATAATACGGTCGATATGCAGGCCCCCTTATTAACCATGTTGCATCAGGATCCGGTGTTATCGACGGTGAAACTCATTGCCGAGCCTTGGGACCTTGGGCCCAACGGGTACCAGGTGGGCTCTTTTCCTTCTCCTTGGGTTGAATGGAATGGCAAATATCGGGATACCGTTCGCCAGTTTTGGCGTGGCGACCCTGGACAGGTAGGGTCGTTGGCGACTAGAATTTCAGGAAGTAGCGATTTATTCGGAAAGCGAAGGCCCAATGCCTCCATCAACTTTGTGACGGCTCACGATGGTTTCACGTTGCAAGACTTGGTTTCGTACGAAAACAAGCACAATGAAGCCAATCTTGAACATAACAAAGACGGCCACGAGCCCAATTTTTCCCGGAATTGGGGCGTTGAAGGAGCATCCGATCAGTTGGAAATAATTGAACGGAGGGCGCGGGTCAAAAAGGCGCTACTGAGCACCCTTTTGCTCTCTCAGGGCGTCCCTATGGTGCTGGGCGGCGACGAATTGGGCCGAACGCTCCAAGGAAATAACAATGCCTATTGCCAGGATAACGAGTTGAATTGGTTCAACTGGGACTTGGATACCGAAAAATTATCTTGGCTTCAGTTTTGCCGAGAAGCAATTGCCTTCCGCAAAGCTCATCCCACCTTTTATCGACGCCATTTCTTAAACAGCGTCCCCGCCGAGTCCGAAGCGGAACAAGGAATTTGGTGGCATCCAGATGGTCGCCGAATCGAATCACACGAATGGCAAGAAGCTGGCCTGAAAGCTTTTGGATTGATTTTGCTTGGAGATCGAATGGGTGATGTTGCACAAGACGGCTCCCCGCTTCGGGATGACACCTTCTTGGTAGCATTTAATCCTTCCGAAGACGTCAAGGAAATGGTGCTCCCTACTTGGGGTGGCACCTGGACCACGTGTCCTCCTTTTTCAGAAGAGAGCATTTCCCCCGAAGGCGCTCGAATTGACGTCGCTGCCCAGTCCGTTACGGTGCTCCGAGCAGACTCTCATCCGTAATCAAGGCCCGAGACCTTCGCCTCAGTTAGCTTTCCTAGCCCGATGGGTTTCCCGAGTAAGCATTCCCAGCTTAGCGGCTATTTCGGGTGTCAAAGAGCCCTTTTGCATTCTCCAAGCCCAATTATGATCCGTGGTCCCCGGTGTATTCATGCGCGCCGAGCTATCTAGAGACAGCACGTCTTGAACCGGTGTGATCACAAATCGAGCGCTCGAATTCATGAGGGCGCTAATGGCTTTCCACGTCAATTCTGACCCACTAAAGTTCTTTTTCGAATCGCTCAATTCCAAATATTCAGCGCAATATTGGCGTTCTCGTTCGATCTGATCCGCATTTTGAGTACTACTCGTATCGGTCCACCAACCCACCATGGTGTCGTTATCGTGCGTACCCGTGTAGGCCACGATGTTTTCGTCGTAGTTATGAGGTAAAAAACCGTTTTCGGGACCCGAATCGAAAGCGAATTGGAGAAGAGCCATTCCAGGAAATCCAAAGGCGTCTATCAGGCGGGTTACTCCTTCGGTAATGACGCCCAAGTTCTCCGCAATGACGGGAAGCGTTCCTAAGTGTCGTTCTAGAGATTCGAACAAATCTTCTGCGGGCCCATCCCTCCAGGTGCCGCGAACCGCAGTAGCCTCCGTAGACGGAATTTCCCAGTACGCCTCAAATCCTCTAAAATGGTCTAACCGGACCAGATCAAACTGATCTAAAATGCGCTGCATGCGGGCTACCCACCAGTCGTAGTCCCGCGACTTTAACACCTCCCAACGATACAGAGGATTTCCCCAGCGTTGTCCAGTTTCGGAGAAGTAATCCGGCGGAACGCCCGATACTACGGTCGGATGACCAGCTGCGTCCAAAAAGAAAATATCCCGGTTGGCCCAAACATCCGCAGAATCTTGGGCCACATAAATGGGCAAATCCCCGAACAGAGCAATTTTCCTGTCATCGCAATAGGCTCTCAGCGCAGTCCACTGTTTGTCGAATACGAACTGTGAAAACATGATCTGTTCTATCGATGGCCCGCGGCCGAGCACAAAATCTGCAACGGCCGTCGTTTCACGGTCTCGTAATCCCGCAGGCCATTCTGTCCAAGCGGAACCGTTTTGAACGGTTTTTATGGCCTCATAAAGGGCATAATCCGTCAACCAGTGCCCGTTTTTAACCCGAAACGATTCGTATTCGACCTTCAACTCGGCGAAATTTCCTTCGGAAAAACGTCTCCAAGCGGTGCTCAGCACCTTATGCTTTAAGTCTAAAGCTTGTTTGAAATGGACCGTTTGTGGACGGGGGTCTGCAGAAGTGGCCAAATCGTCCTCTGTTAATAGCCCATAGTCGAGTAGTAGATCGGGCGAAACCAGCAAGATATTGCCAGCGAAAGTCGATGGGGACGAATAAGGAGAGTTTCCGTGACCTACCGGCACAATGGGAAGCACCTGCCAGACGGACTGACGAGCCGCGTGTAAAAAGTCTGCAAAAGCGTACGCTTCATACCCCAGATCTCCAATTCCGTAGGAGCCCGGCAGTGATGAGATGTGAAGCAGGAGTCCGCTCGTGGGTGAGGAAGTAAGTTGCACGGGGGTGTATGCGAGGTACCAAATGAACATTCAAGGCTTCAAGATACCTCGAAAGCCCGTCGGTTTTTATCCGATTGAAAACTTCTTTGTGAACTTCGTTTTTACGCGCTTTTTCGTAACTGTAGGCGCGGAAGTAGCGTAGCATATGAGATACGCCATTCTGACAGTCGGGACGCACCTCACCTCGAAAAACCAATCCAAGATGAACGACCTCCTATCCGTCCTTCAACCGACCGATTTTAGATTTCTAGCCGGTATCATGGAAAGCCCGTTCAATTTGTCGAACGACGCGAAGTTTACTGATTTGGTCGGAGCTTTAGAAAAGGAAGACACCAAAGAAGGCAGGGATGCCGTACAAACCGAATTTGTATCCAATCTGCGCTATTTAGGTAGTTCTGACTTCGCTTATGCGTTTCGATCGGTGACCGGATCCGAACCAGGCGTGTCTTTTCAAGAAATAGTTCGGGATGTGGCTGGCGGTTTAAAAGTGGCTAACCCGGCCGCCGCAACGCCCCGCGAAATGGTCGAAAAAGTGGCTACGGACTATGCCACGCAGCAGTTCGCCCATCTTTCCGTCGAAGAACAACAAAAAATGTTGGAAGAACTTGGAGTAGAGAAAGAAAAAGCGGCTGCTTTCCTCAAACGCTCGGCTGGTGTTTTCGCCCTCCCCATGCTGATTGAAGCATTCAATATTGTGGTGGTTCAAGGGCTCATAAAAACGATCATTTTCGGGACGATAGCCAAAATTATTGGATCTCAGCTCGCTGGAAAACTCTTCACCTTTTTGGTTGGCCGTATGCCGTGGTGGGTATCCTGGATTGGACCGGCCGCGTGGACGCTTTCCATCGGATGGACCACGATCGACCTTCAAGGTCCCGCTAGGAGAAAAACGATTCCGATTGTGCTGTATCTAGGGCTTTGCTCCTTGCGCGAACGCTTGCCACAATCTTCGAAATAACTTCTCAGGCAACGTGGGGCGGCGTCGGGAGGCGGCCTCGGGGCTACTCCTTGTGGCGCTTGGGTTTTGATTACGATCAATCGCGGCGTTGAAACCGCGAATAAAGCGATTCCAAGAGCGAATGAGCGGTCTCCGCAGGTATATCGTACAATTCTGCGGCCACCATCGGCGAAGCTCCCGCCGTATCTATATACAAATTTTCTAGCCCCAAACGGCGCTGGAAGTAATTAGCGCCGAGCGTAAATGTTTGCGATTTCCCGATGGGGATGAGCCAGATATGTTGTTTAAAAATGCCTCTCCTTATTGACAACCCCTTGTCCCCCAACGCATATCCCATGTTACGATATCTGGCTACGGAGAGTCTCAAAATGACGGGGATCACCAACAGGCCCAACCAAGCGACGGGAAATATTTCCGGGAAGAAATAATAGATTCCCGCCAAAGCAAGAACAACCAACCCACTATACCGGAGCGAAAAACGACGCATGGTTATGGGGGACACCGGATTCCAATCTGTCGGAAACGGAAGGCCCCCGATGGCCGCCAGAAATGGCTCAATTTCATCCTGCCGGGCACATGGGGCAGCCAACTGAAATCCACTTTCTTTCAAATCGATGCCCATGGTTTGGACCTCCAACCGGTAGTATCCAAAAAATCGCATCACCGGGTTGGTTCGGATAATCAGACTTTGGATTCGCTTGAGGGGTATGGTCCCTTCGGCTAGGGTCAGCAGTCCATTACGTCGATGTAATTTTTTATCCTGAAGCGTAATGCTAAACCTATAATTCTTGTTGACCGTTAGCAGTACGCCTGTTGCCCAGCCTAAAAACACGGCTGCAAAAATACCAAATGCGATGGCGGTTAGCGGAGAGGCGTCAATGGTTGCTTTCCAGGGTTCCATTGGACCCCGAAGAAGCCCCGAGAAGAATATGGTCGGATCCGGTTCGATGTATTGGATCAGCGAGAAGATCCCAGCGATATACAAAAGTGAAAAGTGGAATGCACCCGAGAGAAAGGCTCTTTGGGTGGACATCTGGAACAGCGGTACGGCGGAATGGGGTTCTGTCGCTAGCTCTTCGCGTTCCGCTGGAACCGACATCCGCTTTTCCGCCATCGATTGATGGGCTCCAACGCTGGCTGTCCATCCTTCTTCCCGTTTGATCTCTGTCTGCAGTTGACGCACGCTCGCTCGGATATCGCGAGCCTCATCGATCGACACATATTCAAGTATGCCTTCGGCATTCGAGCTTCCTGCCGTATACACGGCCACCTTTGCCGTTCGCAAAAGGCGTTGCAAGGGTGCTTGTTCTATTTCAATGTTTTGAATCCGATCAATAGGAATATTGCGTTCCCGCCTAGTCATCACACCGGAGTGAATAATCATTTCGGTAGGCGTCACCCAATATCGAAACCGCATGTAATACACCACGATCCAAGGCAGCACAAAAAGGGCGTAGAGGCCGGCAATAATGAGATTTATCCATGCCGTAGAATCCGTTTCCCTGAACAAGGGCCACAGGATGAAGAAAAGTCCTGGTAAACTTACGATTAGCCGCTGAACCAAGGTCAGCGGATGCAGACGCTTTGGGCCTACTGACTCCTCCTCCCGCGTATCTCCTGGCACCTCGGAGGAGTCGTGGTTAGGTTGTAGCCGACTTTCGCTGCCAAATGGATCAGAGGGCTTCATCCGTGATTACCTTTTTCATTTCATCACGTAAGCGTTCGGCTTCTTCAAGACGCAATCCGGGTAAAATAACCTCTGAGCTTCTGGTCCCCGCCGTGTGAATGACTAGCTTTCCCAGGTCGTACTCCCGCTCAAAAAGGTCTTGGGAGACATCCAAATGCTGAATGCGGCGAAGGGGCACAATCGTATATACGCGATTGAATACGCCCCGAATCAAAACCAATTCAGTGGGTCGAAGCGCATATCTCCAATATTTGAATCGGAGTCGGGGGATCCAAAGCACAAATCCTAAGCAGAAAAGAATGACGAGGCCGGGTAAAACGCCGAAGGGAAGCATCTTTTCAGTATCGAAAAAATTGATTACGTCTACGACCAGGGCAATAACGAACAAAACGCCCAGCCACATCCCCGATTTTAGCCTCCAAATCTTTACGATTTGGGGGGCTAGTTCCTTCATGTCATGAAAGGAAGAAGGTTTTTCGGAGAGCGAGATCATGGGGTAGAAAATCGGTGGGAAAAGGTCGAAATAGGAGTTGGACAGCCGGGGGCCGGCCGCGAAGCGGCCGGCCCCCGGTACACCATGGCACACCATGGCACACCATGGCACACTATGGCACACTATGGCACACTATTGTACACTACCTATCCTCTAAATGGTTCAAGGTTACACTCCAACATAAACGGTTCCTGCCGAAACCCTGGAGGTTGGATCAAGCACTTTGGACTTTATAAACAAGAGCTGCCAGCGCTCCGCCCGCAAAGGGGCCTATTAGATACAACCACAGATCTCCAAAATTACCGGAGCCCATCAAGGCATTCACCAATACAGATCCAACAGCCGCCGCCGGGTTGAAGGCGCCACCAGAAATATCTCCGACGGCAAATGCCCCAACCATAACGGTAAAGCCTATGGCCAGCCCGTAATACGAATTGCCTGCCGTTTTATCGTTGGTAACTGTTTGCAAATAAACGAGGACCAAAGCAAACGTGAACAACAATTCAGCCAGAATTGCAATCGAGACCGACACGCCGGCGCCAGGCGCAGGAGCAAACGTATCTCCGCCCGTTAGATGCAAAGATGCGAAAGCAGCAAGGATGGCTCCTACAAATTGGGCAACCATGTATTGGATGGCTTCGCCACTTTCAATTTTTCCACGCATCATCACCCCAAGCGTAACCGCCGGATTGTAATGAGCCCCTGAAATGTGGCATCCCATGTATACCATACCCACCAATACACTCCCAATGGCTAATGCAGCGAGTGGTGTACCGGATGAAACTACCAGACCAACGGTCAAAACTAGAAAAAACGTACCGATCAATTCGGTCAATAGTTTATTCATTGCGTACCTCAGATTGATTTTCTTAACTCGACGAATCGCGAAACTCCCCTGGGCTGAGTATAAGAGCTTGTACCGCACGCAACAATACTTCGGAGGCGCCCCCAAAACGTTGGGTCTACCTAATCTGACGGACGTTCGATGAGGAGATCTGAATACGATCGATCAATCAAATCGGCCTCTACGATGCCAAACAAATCCATATAGAAGCGGCACTGTTTTTCCAATGCTGGGCTTTTTTTGGATCCATCCGCATCGATTGCTTCGATTTCAACAAAAGAACCAAGGCCTTCCACCTGATCGAGGTGAAATTTGACGTTACCATCAAACCAAATCTCTCGTTGTTTATCGACAACCACTTTGACCCCATTTGAGGCCGAAAGAACCGCACGTAGCGCTGGATCGGGCTGGACTCGCACCAAGACGACGTCCGATTGCTTGGGCCCCGACTGGTTGCTTCGCTTATAGAAAATTAAACTGTTTTCAATATTTCCTTCGCGAAGCTTTAGCCGTCCCTCCGAAACATTGAAATAGGTGTCAACCTGGTGGTCCTTGCCAACAAAACGAGCTCCTCGACCCTCTAAAACCCGACGTATACCGTCGTGATTCGATGATCGCGCCTTTATTTCAACATTAACCTTAACGCCGCTGGACTCCAGATTCGACTCAGGCACCCCAAAATTGGATTCGGGCATTAGTGCGCCTACAATCTAGCTTTTTCTTCCCGAATGACCGCGCGAATAAAGTCTGTATTTCTCCAATATGTCAGCTTGCGACCATTCAAAAATAGCGTCGGCGTTGAATTAAGCTGGGTCATCGCGCCCATGGCGAGGTCGGAAAGGACGCGTGCCTTGACGTCGTCCCGAACCATACATTCGGCAAACGCACGACTGTCCCATCCCAAATCTTCCGCAGACTTGGTCAACAATTGGTTGGAAAGAGATACCTGATCGCGATAAATGAGGTCGTGATAGCCCCAAAAGTCGCCAAACTCCGTCGCACAAACACCTGCCAAGGCTGCTGGACCTGCCATGGTATGTAACTGAGCTTGCATCGATGTGTTGAAGTTGCTGTCCAGCGGATAGTTCATAAACACCAATTTGACGTCTTTTTGAAACTCAAAAAGGGCCGGTCTGAGGTGAAAAGCCGATTCCCGGCAGGCTGGGCACTGAAAATCAGCATATTCAACAATGGTGATGTCCGCTTCTGGATTACCCCAAACGGCCGCGTTTTCGTTCGTTCCGACCTCAATGGGGGCCTGTCTAAAATGGCCGGATACCGCCAAGTCTAGGTCAAATCCGTTGGTTCCCGTCAGATCTCGCTGATGATTCAATGCACCTGCGAACCCAATCCCAAAGACTAAAACGGCAACAATGGCCACCTTCACAATCTGAGGAGAAAAGCCAAGTTTTTCGGTATCACCCTTGATACCAGATACATAAGAGCCCAAAAATGAACCCCATCCTCCGGGTCCGAATCCGAGTCCTAGCCCTAGCGAAACGGCTATTCCAAAGTTGGAGACGTACATCCCGACGCATACCAAACAGAGCACGCCGAGGCTAAATAGGTGGTAGGCTTTAACAAAGGTGAAAAGGATCGAAAAGATACTTAAAACAAAGGAGGCGGCTACAAAGGGCGCACTGCCTGATTTATTGGTGGCCGTAACTCCCACAACGGCCGATAGGCCAGCAAACAAATAGAACATGAATCCCCACCAAGCAACGGGCACACCCAGCATTTTAGCGTAGCTCGAAGCACTGGCTACATCGCAATTGACGAAATCGTTGAGTGAACATCCGCTGGCCTCGACCAATCCTTGACTTTCAATGTTGAAGGTCATGGTCGTCGCATAATAGGCTAAACCGGCCCCTAAAACGGCAAAACCGACAGCGGCCCATAAGGCCATGCGGTTGTACCCTGATTGATTGCTCTTCTTGGCGCGTGGGTTACGACGAGATTCTTTTGCCATGGTGTAAAATCAGAAACGTTCAGAATGAATGAAAATATCCGAAGGATCGGACCAAATAGTAAACTTAAACAGGACCGGCTCCTACCGAACGCCGCATAAAGGCTGCGGATTCCGGACAAAGGCACCGAAATTCTTCAGAGGCCCGAAGTTGCGGGGGGGCCTCCTCTCTAGAGACGCGCTCAAACCCAAATCGAACAAAAAAAGGTTCTGCCGTTTCGGTAAGTAAGAATACGTCATTGGCTTGTCCTAAAAGAGACAATATCCGATCCAGATCCAGCGGGGTCGCTTGTTCTAATTCCACGAAATTCGGGCGGTTTTTATGGTTGCCGGATCCGAGGACACTGTCCAGATGGCAATCAGAGATTTGCCGTCGGTTTCCAACCGCGGATATCCAGAGCTACGGCCTTCTGATATCGGAGAAACCTGAATCGCCTCCGAAACGGCGCCGTCTGCCGAAAACGACTTTAAAACCAGTCCGTTGGGCGTGGACGATGCCCCTTCGATCCACAGAGCGGCTGCTTCCGTAGGCGTACGCATGCGAACGGAAACACGGCCTACCGCATTACCTAAATCGAGCCGAACGGGATCGCCAAAGGCCGTTCCGCCACTTTTGGAAAACAAGGCCTGTAATTTGGGCCCACCGCCAGCCGCTGTAAACCAGGAAGCCGCAAATTCATTCCCTAGGGCATGGACAGACGGTCCGTTTACCGGGCAAGCGTTTATTTTCCACTCATCCTCGTGCAGGACAACGGGTTTGGACCACGTTTCATTCTTCCAAAACGAGGCTTGAATATCTCGGACTTCTTCACCCGATCGATCTCTATATAATGTAACCATCCTCCCATCCCCTAGCCTCGTCAGCGTCGTGGGGCAACAATCGCAGGTCCGGGAATCGACCACGCTTTCTTTTCCAAGCTGGCCGTTGAATCCGATGGTGCGACTGTGAACCGCCATCTCCTGCCGTTCGGTAGCGTACCCATTTCCATCCAGCCATACAGCTACAAACCCGTCTGGAGCGGCTTCAATGCTGGCAAACCCGTGTTCGGTTGGCGAGCGGTCCTCATGTAGCCAAGCCGGAGTAGACCACGTTTTTCCTGCGTCGGAAGAAACGGAAAATCGGATTCCATACGCATATTTGTCTTCGCCCAAGCGTTCCAACCAATGAGCCATCATGCGGCCCGAGCTCGCGACAGCGAGCGAGGGCACATCGGCCCAATTCACAAACCAGTTGGATCCTGATGAAATGGGGTGTGGAGCCGACCAAGCCGATCCATCCAGTCGAGACCACATAAACGAGGTGACGTCGCCCTGACGCTCCAGCCAAGAAGCAAATATGCTTCCTTCGGGGCTTTTAGTTAAAAATGGTTCGCCGGCAATGCCTTTTGTTGGAAAAGGGATTGGCGTGACGGTCGGGGCGTTTTCATTCGGAGTGAGCGTGCCTCCGAGGGGAGCGAAGTAGCTGCCCAAGCCTGCCAATAGGACTAAAAACGCTGAAACGAGGCTTTTCATTGACCATAACCCCTATCAATGGCCGCCATAATGTCTGGGGGAGTCCATCCCGGAGGTTTCATCCATTTGCCATCCTCCCGGCGATAACTGCCCTCTCCAAACTTGCGCAAATTGGATGCATCGACTTCTTCCAAGAGGGGTTCATCGTCGATTCCAAAGGCAATCAATGTACCAATCGTGACGACGGAAATATCCGCGCAGCCATCGGCCACTTCCTGCAAGTTGACGTTGTTCGTTGCGCTATACTCCAACCCTTCTTCAAGGACTTCTATGCCCCCAATGTGAACGTGAACCCCAAGGGCCTCAACGGTTTCCAGTGCTTCCTCTAGGATGAGCTTGGCCCTCAATATTCTAATTTTATGGTCGGGAATGGTGGCAACTTCTGGCGTGGCTTGCCCCACTTTTTGCATGAATGCTTTGACTCGGTCGTAATGGGCTGTGGGCATAGGAAACTGGATTGGAATGATTTTTTTAACGGATGAAAACTAGCTCCCGGACGGCACAAAAGCGACCACCAAACACGGGACCTGAACAAGATTGATTCAATTTATGGGCGTTTTTAACGGCGCATTTCCATATCCGGGCCAAATGCGGGCCATACCAAAAAGAACCCGTATGGCGATCCAGATGCTGGTAACGATCCAAATGGAGAGAATGCTTTGCTCAAAAAACAGCGCCCAGCCATATAGCAAGGTAATGCCGACCGACGTAGCCGTAATCGTGGCATTTCTCAGAAATCTAAAATCGGAGGTGCCCCAGTGAATGCCGTCGGTCCCAAAGGCCATTGCGTTGATAGGTTGCATGATGAGTGCAACCATCCAGGGAGCTGAAAATGCATTCCGGGCGGATTCTGGCACCAAAATGGCCACCAAGGGGGTTTCGCCTACCCACATACCCAGCGACAAGGCACATCCCAGCCCAAAAGACCACTGAAGGATGGTTTTGGCCACCCGTTTAGCCATTTCCACTCGGTCAGACCCCATGAAATAGCCCACCAGACTTTGGCCTGCGACGGCAAACGAATCCAAAAAGAGAGCCGTAAATATCCAAAACTGTCGAATGGCTTGATGAACAGCCCCCGATTCGGGTCCCAGAACCGTGGCCTTTCGGGTCCCCATCGCACCAGCTACCAGCATGGCCAACCCGGTAATTTCGCTCCGGAGTTCTGTATTTCCTTTTCCATGCGCTTTCGCGACGTCCGTCTGCGTTGCGATGCCCAAAAAGTTGAAAATCCAAAAGATGGACGGCGAAGAAGAAAGGGCTGACAATGGACTCAGGTGTTCGGGGTGAAGGACTCAAAATAAATTAAGGCTTGAATCACGTTGTTGTAGTATCGATGTTAGGCCAGCTACTGAATGTTGGTCCACCCAGACCCAAGCGTCCATGTCTTCTCAGAAATCGACAATTTATGCCCTTTTGAGGCATCTAGGTACAAATGCTATTGTGTTGGCTGCCCTTTTGGCGTGGTCGCCTTCCCTGGTGTATGCTCAAGATTCGGGAACGGTGTTTGGAATTGTTAAGGACGCCGCGACAAGCGACCTATTACCTTCGGCCAACATTCAGTTTTTCAAGGCTTCTCCCTTGGGGAAAACTTCCGACCCAGCGCCAACTGACTCCGGCCGCCCGCCCAACGGCCGCCCCCAAAGCGCCGAAGCCCCTTCGGGAACAGCCACAGACGTCCTCGGACAATACGAAATATCCCTTCCAGCAGGCATATATAATGTATTGGTATCATTCGTAGGGTATGAATCAAGTACCCCGCAAACCGTAGAAATAGAGGCAAATACACGTATTGAGTTCAATTTCGCCCTGCAACCAACGACTTATCTGATCAATCCCATCACGGTTACGGCTTCTCGACGTCCCGAAAAATTATTGGAGGCACCAGCGTCCATCACCGTCTTAGAAGCGCGTGAATTGGAGACGCGCACCGTTTTAACCGCCGCTGCTCACCTTGCGTCGGTGCCAGGTGTCGATCTAATAACCACCGGCTTAATATCATCCAGAATTGTAATCAGAGGATTCAATGATAATCTAGCCACTTCCCTCTTGACCCTAGTCGACAACCGAATAGCAGCGGCGCCTTCCGTCCGACTAACTGCTCTACAACTTATTCCGATGTCGAATGGAGATTTAGACCAAATTGAAGTGGTTTCTGGTCCGGCCTCGGCTCTTTATGGCCCAAACGCCGCCAATGGGGTGGTGCACATGATCACCAAAAGCCCATTCGATTCGAAAGGCACTTCCGTAAGTTTTGCGCGGGGCCAGCAAGATGTGGCATTGGCTTCCATCAGACACGCTGGCACGCGAGGGACTAAGTTTGGGTACAAAGTGGCCGCCCAGTACTATGCCGGGACCGATTTCGAATACTTCGATCCGGAAGAAATCGAGGCGCGCAGTCAGGCGCTGCAGGCCGGCGCGGCTGCCGATACCCTATTAATTGGCCGCCGGGACTTCGGCGTACGAAATTTGGCCGTGAATACCCGTTTGGATTATCGGTTTTCCCCGACGACTTCCTTGGTGTTCAGCGCCGGCGTAACGCGCGGTAACAACATTGAAATCACGCCTACGGGGGCCGCTCAAGTTGAAAATGCCCGTATTTCTTACGGCCAACTGCGGTTTCGAACGGGGCGTCTCTTTGCCCAAACCTATGCCAACCTCATGAACTCGGGGGCCTCCTATTTCCTGCGAACTGGGCAGGTTTTTCGAGACGTCTCGCGGTTGTTTGTTGCACAGGTGCAACACTTCACGGAGTTGAATGCAAACCAGCGTTTTACGTACGGAATGGACGGTTTTTATACGATTCCGCAGGGCGAAGGCACCGTTAACGGTAGAAACGAAAAGGACGATAACGTCACCGAAATCGGGGTCTATGTCCAGTCAGAGACACGCTTTTCTGATCGGTTGAACGTGGTGGGCGCGGCGCGCGTCGATTACCATGATAAATTGGGACTCTACACCTTCTCGCCGCGCGCCGCCATCGTCTTTAAACCCGGAAAAGCCCACACCACCCGATTTACATTCAATCAAGCCTTTCGAACGCCCCTTCCAAACGACCTGTTTGCCGATGTCCTTGGTCGCGCAGACGTCTTCACCCTGGGCCGTATGGAATCGTTATTGGGCTTTGCTCCGACCACCGATCTGAGAGTTCAAGGCATGCAAAATGGCTTCCATTTTGAACAAGGTGCCAATGGTCTGCCCCGTTTCCGATCGCCGTTTGCCCCTCTTGATCCTCGAGGCCTATCCACTGCTGACTATATCGATCAGAACGATCCGGTATTTACCAATGTGATGTGGGACGTGGCGCGCCAAGCCACGATAGCCGGATTGGCAGACAACTTGGTAGGTCAAGGGGTCATTTTGCCATCGCAGTCTGCAGCCTTAACCGCAGCGCTTGAAGCCGTTCTCCCCCAAGAGGTTACCGGCGTATCTAACGCGATGCAGGTGTTAAATCTAGCCAGCCAGTCGTTTATTCCCTCTTCGCATGTGGACGATTTTAAAAAGCTGGAAGTCGTCCGAACCCGGACGCTGGAATTCGGATACAAAGGCATTATTGCGGGCGGCATAATTGCCTCCGCGGACTTATATCAATCCGAGGTCAGCAATTTTATCGGTCCTTTCGCTGTAGGTACGCCCAACATTTTTCTAGAAAGTGGCACTTTAAACGCGTATCTGATTCCCGCCATTCGAAGTGCGCTATCCGATCCAGCCAATGCATCGGCGGCGGCAGCTTTAGCCCGGTTGGATACGTCTCCCGGCGTATTGGGCAATTCCGACGGCGACCCATCATCCGAATTGGCCTTCCTTGTGGCCGCAGGTGTGGCAGGAGCCATACCCTTTGGGACGGTAACCCCCGCGGAAGCATTCGATCCTACGGCGGTAATGTTGATGCGACGAAATTTCGGGAAAGTGACCGTTAGGGGCCTGGATGTAAATATTATGGCCTTTTTGAGCCGCCAACTACGGGTTGGGCTGATGTATTCGTGGATCTCCGACAATTACTTTCGAAACGTGGCGGGAATCGACGATATAAGTTTGAATGCCCCGCGCCACAAAGGCGGCGGCCAAGTGGCCTATGAAACCGAAGATGGGCGGCTCGGCTTTTCGATTCGAGGCCGATATGTTCAAGGCTACCCCGTTCGCAGCGACGTATACGTGGGCGAAGTGGATTCCTTCGTGGTCTTCGATGGCTCCTTGCAATACGAACTACCCTTCTCCACAAACACCAATCTCAACCTAACCATCCAAAACCTCACGGATAACAGGCACCGAGAATTCGTGTTTGTCCCTGAAATTGGACGACTAACGCTGCTTCGCCTAACCCACGCATTTTAGGGCGCTAGAGTTCTAGGCTTTTCAGAAACTCAATGACTCGGCGCGCCACCGGCATCGTATTCTCCGGTCCCAAAGCATCGCCCACAATCACGTGGTCGTACGTATCTAGAGCTTGAAGAACCACCATCGAGTCCTTTTCGGCCGCTTTCATCTCCCCGTACATCCGAACAGAAATATTTTGATCGACTACGCGGTCCGATGGAGCATAGACCATGTAGGTGGGAATGGTTACGGTTGAAAAATCCGACTCTCGAACCACATCCACCAATCCCATCATCTGGAGGAGCACATCTGTGCCATAACTAGACGTCCCTGAAGCATCGTGAAGCTCGTTTTGCGGGACATAGGAGTAGGTATCGCCCAGAACAGCCTTCATCAATTGTCGACCCCACGGCCACAAAAGCATATCCGATTTGTAGTCGGCTGGGCCAAAATTGGGGCTGACCCAAACCTGCGCAACCACGTTTTCCAATAATTCCGGTTGAAAATCGGCCCAAGCAACCAACGTGGCACCTGTCGATGTCCCAACGAGAATGACCTTATCCCCGATGGCCTCACCAATGCGGATACTTTCAACGGTGTCTTGGATCCACTCTTGAGCTTTCGATGCTCCCATTTCCAGCCCGCTCTGGCCGTGGCCCCGAAGCCGGGTGTAAAACAGATTGGCGCCTAGCGCTACGGCTATGGAATCAGAAAACGGCGAAGTCTCGAATCTGGAGGATGAAAAACCGTGCACATACACCACGGAGATGGGTGTTTTTGCATGGGTCGAATCGGCCCAAATGATCTGTTTTTGAAGGCCCGGCCTCATATTTGGAACGACTCCTTCCGACGCGGCCAGCCACCCGTCCATATCCGACGGGACTTGGACATCTGTCCATTCCGTGTCAATCTCAACGCGTGGTCCCGCCAAAGCAAGCAGAACGAAGACGACAAGTAAGACAAGGATGATCGAGAGGCGCGATTTTGAGCCTGACGAGGAGCGGGGCATTGGCCGAGGCTTGGGGCGGGATCCTTGGCGTGCGACAGGACGGGACATAAAACAATTGGGTGGGTGATCCCCGCGTACAGACCTCCCATTTGCAGGTTCCTAACACGCCATATTGGCGCTCATGAACCGATTATGGTGTCCTGGGGTGCAACCCAAGCCTCCTTCAGCTTAATCGAAAATCGTCCTCTGAATCCATCGACGTTATTCCTCGACGTTATTCCTCGACGTTATTCCTCGAAGACGCCATTGACCAAATGGAAAAGTATAAAAAAATGGCGGAGCGCTCGATGGCCCAGGTTTCGGATGAAGATCTCTTTCGCGTGCGTTTTTAGCGCCCTCAAACCCATTTCTGCAGGCCAGCCGGCCGGACATAAAACCATAGCAAAATTCTCAATTATTACCACAAGATGTGAAGTATATTTGAAGCGGAACTCCCTACGATTCTCGTCATAGAGAGCCTCCTCACAATCTCGTGACCAGCGTTTTTCCAGATAGTTATTGGCGGATAGTTAATGAGTGTATTGAGCGGAGTTTGGGCGGCGTCAATTACCCCCCTTTCCCCTGACCTTTCCCCAGATGCCGATCGTTTAGCACGACACATAAACTGGCTTCATTCCGAAGGCTGTCACGGAGTCGTATTGTTTGGTACTACCGGCGAAGCCAACTCATTTTCCGTGCTGGAACGGCGGCGGCTGATCGAAGAATTATTCGAAAAAGGCGTCGATCTTTCTAAAATTGTGGTTGGAACTGGGTGTAGCGCGGTTCCTGATTCGGTTGAACTGTCTCAACACGCGGTTGACGCTGGTTGCGCCGCCGTTTTGTTGCTTCCTCCGTTTTACTACAAATCGGTTTCGGATGATGGGTTGGTAAACACCATTTCGTCTACCATCGATAAAGTAGATCGGGAATCGATGAAGGTGATTTTATATCACTTCCCTCGCATGGCGGGAATCGGATATTCTGTGCCGGTCATCCACCGGCTGAAAGAGGAGTTTGGGAGCCAAATCGTCGGCATTAAGGATTCCAGCGGGGATACGGACAATTTGACGCACTATTGCCGCGAAATCGAAGATTTCGCGGTCTTTGCAGGCTCCGAGGCACTTCTGCCGTATGCCATTCGCGAAGGCGGTGTCGGGTGCATTTCGGCCACGGCCAACGTTACATCCCGCTTAGCGCGCGCTGTTTACGACGGCGAAAAAGGGGAAGCCGACCGCATGATCAAGGTCAGAAAAGCGCTTGAAGCCCTTCCCTTTGTATCGACCATGAAATTCTTACTCGCGGAATATCACAATGAGCCGGGCCTGAACTTGGTCCGTCCACCGCTAACGGAGCTTTCGGTGGCGCATCAGCAGCGTCTCGAGCAAATTGTCGATTCAACCGGGACGCTTCCAAACTTCGCCGAAGTTAAAACGCTTCAGAAGACTGCCATCAGCCCCAAAGCGAAATCCGCCTAGGTACTGGTCTTAGGGGTAGCCTCGTTCGCCTCGCACCCGTACATTCAATCGAACATTAAACCCGCTCGATTCATGCTACGACGCTCCCTGCTCTCTATCTGCCTCCTTCTCCTTTTGGCTGCTTCCCCCATCGCTGGGGAACGCATCATTGGATTCTCCGAAAGTGGATCTGACGCTCAGCACGCGCTAGAGGCCACATATGATGGCTTACTGAACCCATCCGATTTGGATGGCTGGATGAAGCATATGACGTCCAAGCCCCAACATGTGGGGTCGCCCATGAGCAAAGCGAATGCGGAATATGTGGCCGATCTGTTCAAATCTTGGGGATATGAAACGGAAATCGAAGTATTTCACGTTCTTTTTCCAACGCCGCTTGAGCGTTCACTCGAACTCATTGCTCCTACCCAGTATACCGCCATCCTGGACGAACCCGTGCTAGAAGAAGACGCCACTTCTAACGTCCGCGAAGACATGCTGCCACCCTTCAATGCCTATTCGGCCGATGGCGATGTTACGGGCGAATTGGTGTTCGTAAATCAAGGAATTCCAGCTGATTACGACGAATTAGAACGCTTAGGCATCTCGGTTAAAGGTAAAATTGTGATCGCCAAATACGGCGGCTCTTGGCGCGGTATTAAGCCCAAAGTGGCCTACGAACACGGCGCAATAGGTACCATTCTGTATTCAGACCCGCGCGACGATGGATACTTCCAGGGCGATGTTTACCCCAAAGGCGCCTACAAAATGGCCATGGGAGCCCAGCGCGGCTCCGTAGCCGATATGCCGCTCTATCCAGGGGATCCGCTAACACCGTTTGTGGGAGCGAAGGAAAACACCAAGCGCATGACGCCCGAAGAATCTCCGACGGTAATGAAAATTCCGGTGCTCCCTATCTCCTACCAAGACGCCCTTCCGCTCCTGGCTGCCATTGACGGGCAGGTAGCACCGGCTGCTTGGAGAGGCGCTCTACCTATAACCTACCATATCGGACCAGGGCCTGCCACGGTTCATTTGAAACTGAAATTCAGCTGGGACATCGTGCCAGCCTACAACGTAATTGCCCGCATGAAGGGCAGCGAATTTCCGGATGAATGGATTATGCGCGGAAATCACCGCGATGGATGGGTTTTTGGAGCTGCCGACCCCATCAGTGGCCAAGTAGCCATGCTTGCAGAAGCAAAAGCTATTGGCGCCCTTGCAAAACAAGGGTATAGACCCAAACGGACCATTATGTATGGGTCTTGGGATGGTGAAGAACCTGGGCTTTTGGGATCTACCGAGTGGGTGGAATATCACCGCGACGAAATCGATGAAAAGATGGTAGCCTACCTCAACACCGATGGCAGTGGCCGTGGCTTTATTGGCATGGGCGGGTCGCACACCATGCAGGCGTTCATCAATCAAATTGCAGCGGACGTGGTAGATCCTCAGACCGGCGTTTCGGTCCTCGAACGCCGCCGAGCCCGAGACCTTGCCAACGGCTCCAAGGAAACGCCTGAAAAGGGCGATATCCCGATCGAGCCGCTAGGCTCCGGATCCGACTACTCCCCTTATCTCCAGCACATGGGAATCGCTTCCCTCAACATTGGATTTGGAGGAGAAAGCGGCGGCGGATCGTATCACTCTATTTTTGACTCCTACGACCACTACAAACGCTTCGGCGACCCCGATTTTGCGTATGGCGTGACACTTGCTAAGGTGATGGGGCGCTCCACGATGCGTTTGGCTGGTGCGGACATCCTCCCGTTTCGCTTTGAGACCTTTGTGGGCCACGTAGGGGACTATGTCGAGGAAATCGAAAAGCTAGTCGACGACACCCGTACCAAAACCGAAAATCACAACAAACTGGTCGCTTCTGGCGCTTTTCAGCTGGCACTCGACCCAACTGAGTCCATTTCAGCGCCAAAAGCCAAGGAAAACGTGCCTTTTATCTCGTTTGCCATCGTCAAAAACGCCATGGTCGACCTCTTGGCCGCGGCAAAAGATGCGGATACGGCTGTTGCCAATGCCGAAGCGTCTGCCGCGCTCAATGTGGCTATCGCCCAACTCGAGCGAGCCATGGCTTCGGACAAAGGACTTCCGCGTAGGCCGTGGTACCGCCACCAAATCTACGCTCCTGGATTTTACACGGGGTATGGGGTGAAAACACTGCCAGGCATCCGAGAAGCGGCCGAAGAACTGAAATGGGATGAAATGAACCAGCAAATGGTGCAGGTCGCGGAAATGCTGAAAGCCGTAACGAACGCCATGAACACCATCAAAAACGCGGCATCGATGGGAGAAGTGAAAGACACTAACAGGTAGAGGTGGGAATCGGTAACATTTGCGTGTTATGCTGAATCATGTTTGGTGTCCTATTCGTGTAAATTACTCATGTATCGCTTCAACTTTGGCGATCGTGGCCGATTACAATCGTGTGAATTCGAAGTGTCTGTTGGCAACATATATCAACAATTACGTACATTGAAGTACAATTCTACCCCACTCTATCTGTGCCAAAAGCGCGATTAGTGGCCGCCCATGGGTTTCGATCCATGGGTTTTTTTTTACCATGCCGAAACGTGCATCATTTCTAATCGATGGTTTTAATCTGTATCACTCATTAAGTGATGTAGAAAAAAGAACAGGAGAAAAAGTCAAATGGCTTGATCTTAGTGCGTTGTGTCAGGCACTTTT
>CALEEY010000331.1 GCA_937877085.1 uncultured Bacteroidota bacterium | reverse complement strand
ATCCCAATCACACCCTTGGCCGTCGATTTGGTGATACTCATCTCTACCTGGGCCATGCCCCACGCGCACGCGGCTGCATTCGCTAATATCCTACGAGAGAACACGTTAAGCCCCAGAATATCACTGACCGCGAACATCATCGTGATATCCTTAATCCCCACAAACGGGGACGTGTCCCCGGAAGCAGCCGTCGAAAGTATGACCTTGGGAAAGCCATAGGGCAGCGCCTGGAGCACCGGAGCACACGTGGACGTTCCTTGCGTTCCGCCAAGCGCAACCACGCCGTGGATGGCGCCCGATTGCTGCAGCTCCAACATCTTTTTGGTAGCGCCCGCAACCACAAATGGATTCGCTTTTTCGCGGGTGGGGGCCTTCATCAGTTCGGCCAATGACCCTCCGCCGGCCTCAATAATCTCCTCCTTGGTCACATCCGCCTGTACGGATGAAGCACCAAGCACGCCGATGTTAATGAGAAACGCCTTCCCTCCGAGAAGCTCAATCTGTTGCCGCATGAAGTCGGCTTCGGCCGCTTTGGTGTCCAGAGTCGCGAGGATGGCGATGGTTTTCATGAGAATCGTGGTTGAGAAAGTCGAGGAGAGCGGAGGTGGACAGAGATGGGCAGGGTGCCGGGGGCTTATTTAGAAAAGCGGAGACTGGCGAACTCAGACGCCGCCGCCGTCACGGCGCGTTCGATGGGCAGGCGCTCGGTCGATGATCCGGTCCAAAATCCATGACCCGACGTATGGTCGAGCATATACTGTGCATCTTCCGGATTCTCCATGGCGGCGCCGTGGGCAATTAAAATCACATCCGGGTGAACGGCTCTACATTTCTGATAGGCTTCTTCTGTTTGCTCGGCGGTCTGCTCGATGGTTAAGCCGCTATCATACCCCTTGAGCCCCCCTTTGGTGGTCCCTGCGTGGTAACAAAAAATATGCGGCCGCGCGCCGGCGCAAACAGCTATCGAGTCTTCCAATGTGAAACCGAGCCCGATGGTCACCATATCCATCTCTTCTCGGGCCAATTTGAGCATATCGATCTCATTTTGCAGGGTGATGCCGGCAGAATTGAGCACTTTGTAAATCTCTGAGTCGTGATCGACATAAGAAATGGATGGGCCGATGTTCGACACCGAATTAACCCCCATATCCTTGCATTCTTGTAGCACCATCCGCATGTCTTTGAGCGGGTCGTTCGCGTTGAGGCAGGCGCACACAAAGGCCTTCCCTTCCATGGCCGGCATAATATCCTCGCGGGTGTAGTCGAGCGTTTGGCGGTTCGAATCGAGAATGGGCCACATCATGGCCATCGTTCCCATTCCATTGGCGCGCAGTCGCGCGCCAGAGAACGTATTCACGCAATCGGTGCCGCATCTTTCAAGCAGCTTGGCCACTAGGCCACTCCCCGCCGACGATATCATAATCGGGATGCGCTTATCTACTTTTGCTTGCAGATTGGCCAGAATGTGAGCGGTCGATATTCGTTTAGTGATCACGGGCTTTTGATATTGCTGAGTGAGAGGCAGACGCGTGGACAAAATAGCACTTCAACACGCATGTTGCATTCATGGGAAAGATATCCCTTCATTCTCTGTCCTATATTCTAGGGTAGATTTTCGAACGACCACAAACTTGCCTTGTCCTCAATGAAATTCAGCCTATCGTCTTTTGCTCTTTTCATGACCCTGTTCGTTTCACAGGCGCATGCCCAAGTAGCCGACACCCTCGCCACCCGTGCGCTAGATCCGATTGTAGTCACGGCTGAGCGTACGGCTTCTACCCTTTCCTCTTCAACGGCTGGCGTATCCGTTCTGGCGCCTCGCGAGCTCGGCGCCCTCCCAAATAGAAATGCGGCCAGCTTGCTAAGCTTTTTGCCGGGAATAACCTTTCTCGATTTTGATGGCTTAGGCTATGCGCCACAATCAGTTACGCGTGGCTTTTACGGTGGCGGCGAAGCTGAATATGTTATTGTGATGCTCAACGGGAAGCCCATCAATAACATGGAAAACGGGCTCGTGAACTGGGAGGCCATCACCCAATCGCCGACAACTACCATCGAAGTACTTCGTGGCGGCTCGTCTTCTCTCTATGGTGATGCCGCGATCGGAGCGGTTATCAACGTGCGCACTCAGGCGCCCCTCGAAACCACGAAGCGGTTCAAGGCCAGTACGGGCTCCTATGGCGCTCGGGCCGTTCAAGCGTCCATGATGAGCGAGCGATATTCAATTTTGGGTGATTATAATGAAAACGAAGGTTTCCGAGACCACAGTAACCGAAGGTCCGGCACGATTCAGGGATCGTATCGACTCGTTCAAGAGATCAATCGATCGCTCGACGTGAGCGGCTCTGCAAACCTCCGGGAATTTGACACACCAGGCCCCCTACGATCGACTGATGCCACGAAGGATGGCGCAGAAAGCCTCGCATTCTTTCAATTTGACGGGGTAAGCGAGCAAACGTACCGAGCAGCACTCGACGGAAGCTGGGCACTGGACCTAGGCCAACTGACCACGTCGCTATCTGGACATCTTCGCAATCAAGACCTTGTCAGGACGTTGCCCTTGAGCGCCGATTTCGCTGACACCCAACAACGGAAGGTGGACGCCCAAGGGCTAAAAGCGGGTATCCAACTCGCAGAAATCGTTCTCCCCTTTCCAATCGAGCACCATCTCACCATTGGCGTGGATGCTTTTTACGGATCTTTGGACACCCGCTACGCACCTATTGCAACCGGAGGTCTGGACGATGCTTATTTGAACGCTTCTGGCACTCCTGGGGATATTTCGTCGGATGGGACCGCCTCTAGAGCCGGCTTCGCCGGCTATGCTCAGTTAGAACTCAACCCCACGCCGCGGCTGAACCTGTCACTTGGTGCGCGGGCCGATTGGCTCGAAGACGCGTTTGACGAAGGTGTGGGGCTGTCCGAAGCCGTTCCAAGCGCCTCCCACACGGCATTTAGTCCAAAAGCGGGTGTAAACTATCGGTACGCATCGAGCAGTCAACACGTGGGCAATGTGTACGCGAATGTGAGCCGTTCCTTCAAAGCACCCACCCTCGATCAATTGTACGACCTGCGCGCTTTCCCCGTGCCCTTCCCGCCCTATTCCATCCGAATTGCCAATGCGGCCCTTACCCCTCAAGAAGGGACCAGCTACGAAGTCGGATTCTATCACCGTATAGCGACTCCCGATGGATGGTCGGCATTGGTGAGCACGTCTGCCTATTCCATTGACATGACCAATGAGATTGATTTTTCCTTCGAGACCTTTTCGAACATCAATATTGGTAAGAGCCGTCATAAAGGCATAGAAACGGGCATCAAGCTAGCGAAAGAAGTTCTTGGCTCCGCATTTTTGAACTACACCCTACAGGATGTGACCTTGGAAAAGGGTGAAAACAAAGGAAATGCCGTTAAAGCCATCCCCAGACACTCGTTTAGTGGTGGAATCGTCGCTGAACATGGTCCCGTATCGGCCAGTGTTGTTCTTAAAGGACTGCGAAAAATGTACCTTGACGACGCCAATTCGCAATCTCTACCCGACTATGCGACGGTGGACGCACGCGTTGCCTACACGCGTAACGCCTACACGCGTAACGCCTACACGCTTTCGCTCAGTGTCTTCAATGCGCTCGACAAAAAGTTTAACAGCACGGCCTATCCAGATCCGGGAGGATCGGAATCGATATTCATCTTCCCGGCTGCCCTACGCACCGTTTCTATTGGAATCGAGGTTGCCCTTTAGTGGATGCCAATTCACCCGTTTTACTACAAGGCACCCGTTTTAATGCAAGGCGCCCATTTTAATGCAAGCCAATTCACCCATTTCTTACGTACCGCTATGAAGGACTTCGCCCGCAGAACACCTCATTCCATGGCCGGAATATCGCTCGCTGCTCTCCTCTTTATTTCGCCCCTCCTCGTAAGCTGTCAGGACGCTGCCGTGCCGGTACCCGAAAGCGACCCAAACCCTTATATGGTTTCGTATGAAGGAACCGAGGGCCCAGGAGTCGGCAAACACATCGTATTTCTAGCCGGAGATCACGAATACCGATCCGAGGAAATTCTGCCAGCCATGGCCCGGATTCTTTCGAAACGCTATGGTTTTAAAACAAGCGTCTTCTTTACCCTTGACGACGAAGGGTTCATCCAACCAGGCAGCTCCGACATAAAGGGGCTTGAGGCGCTGGAAACGGCCGATCTTCTAGTGATGGGGCTTCGTTTTCAGAACTTTCCTGAGGAGGAAATGCAGCACATTGTCGATTATGTAAACCGGGCTGGGCCCATCATCGGTATTCGTACATCGACGCATGCTTTCGCGGGTATCGAAGGGAAATTCGCCATGTACAATTGGAATTATGACGGCGAAGAGTACCTCAAAGGGTTTGGTCGGCAGGTTCTGGGCGAAACGTGGGCGGGACATTATGGAACCAATCACGAACAGAGTTCGCTTGTCATGCCCCTCGAAACCGAGGCCGATCACCCCATTCTGCGGGGCGTTCACGACGTGCATGTCCAATCGGGGGGCTATTTCGCCAATCCAATGCCTGACTTCCGTCCTCTCGCGGTTGGCGTGGTGCTCAATGGAATGGAAGCCGACGCCCAGCCCGATCCCGAGAAAGAACAAGTCCCCGTGGTTTGGACGCGCAGCTACTCCGGTGCAAATGTGCCAGAAGGCCGTGTTTTCACCACCACCCACGGCGCTTCGGAAGACTTTTTGAATGACGGATTCAGGCGTTTGATGATCAACGCTGCGTTCTGGGCAGCCGGAATGGAAGATTCCATAACGAGCGACATGAGTGTTGACTTGGTCGGCCCGTACAATCCAGCACCGTTTGCCTTCGACGGATATCGCCTGGGAGTTCGCCCCGCAGATATGGCGGGATGGGATTCGCCCATCATGGACGCATCTAAACCCACGACCCAGCCCGGCACGCCGGAAAACTAAACCCGGCAAACTTAACCCACGACCCAGCCCGTCACGCCAGAAAACTGATCTCACCCCAAACACCACCCTACCATGAAATTCGCAACCCGTGCCCGCCTCGGCTTTTTCGCCTTTCTGCTTATCACCGTTGTTGGTTGTACCCCCGACAGCGCCATCGAGCTGAAAAAGGGAGACCACATTGTGTTGATAGGCAACGGGTTAGCGGATCGTATGCAGCACGACGGCTGGTTCGAGACGTACCTTCAAAATGAATTGTCGGGATCTGATCTGGTGATTCGCAATCAAGGTTTCTCAGGGGACCGGATCGATCGGCGTCCTCGAAGCGTCGGATTCCCTACCGAAGACGCGTACTTGGAGCTCTCAGGCGCAGATGTCTTGTTTGTGATGTTTGGCTACAACGAGTCCTTTTTCGACGATGCCGAAGGATATGGCCAGGCGCTAACCGTGTGGATTGATAGTACGCAGACCAAAACGTACAACGGAGAAGGTCCGCCGCGTATCGTCCTGTTTTCTCCTATCGCCTTCGAGAACCTAAACGATCCCAATTTCCCCGATGGGGCTGCGCACAACAGGCGCCTGGAAGCGTACACCGAGGTCACAAAAACGGTCGCTGCGGCAAAGGGAGTCGACTTTGTTGACCTTTTTCACCCCTCCCTCGCCGCTTTTGAGAGTTCCAATGAAGCGCTTACCATCAACGGGGTGCATCTCAATAGCGAGGGAAATCGCGTAGTCGCTAAAATCGCTGCCGAAGCCATCCTAGGCTGGACTCCTGAAGAAAACGAAGACAAACTAGAAACTATTCGCCAAGCGGTTTTAGATAAAAACTGGCACTGGTTCAACCGGTATCGCGCGACCGATGGGAACGATGTGTGGGGTGGCCGCTCGCTGCTCTCCTTCACGAACGGACAGACCAATTACGATGTGCTGAACCACGAACTGATTCAGCTAGACTATATGACCGCCAACCGGGATACAGTCGTGTGGGCAGCCGCTAAAGGCCGCGTCGTAGCTCCCGACGATTCAAATGTCCCTCCTCCCGTAGAGGTGGAGACCAATCTCGGCGAAGAGCAGATTCAAGACGGCGAAAGCAAAACGGGAACGGTCCAATACGCCACCTCCGCACAATCCATGGCCGCCATGAAGTTGCCACCTGACCTAGCTGTCAACTTATTTGCTTCGGAAGAGATGTTTCCCGAACTCGTCAACCCCGTTCAAATGAGTGTCGATACGAAAGGACGACTCTGGGTGGCATCGTGGGCTACGTATCCCAAATGGGAACCCCTCAAGCAAATGGACGACCGCATCTTGATTCTTCCGGATGAAAACCGCGATGGCGTAGCCGACACGGTCATAACATTTGCCAAAGTGCACAATCCTACAGGGTTCGAATTCTGGAATGGCGGCGTCATTGTGGCTTCGGTCCCCAATCTCCTATTCCTCAAAGACACCGATGGCGATGACGTCGCCGATGTGCGCATCGAATTGATGGGAGGCTTGGGCTCGGCAGACACGCATCACTCGGCCAATGGATTTGTGTACGGCCCTGACGGATTTATCTACTATCAGCGAGGTGTTTTCAACGTCTCGAACGTGGAAACGCCCTGGACCAACAACCAGGAGTCGGATGTATCGGGCATGTATCGATTCAATCCCAGAACCCATGAATTCAGCTTCCACGCAGACAATTCGCCGAACGCACACGGCACTTCGTTCGACTACTGGGGCTACCACTACGCCACAGATGCTACCGGAGGACGCGCCTACCAGGTTGTGCCCAGCGACGACGGATCTGGCACGTTTAGCATGCGAAAGCTGCTCGAAAACACCGTCCGACCGGTTACTGCTAGCGGCATTATTTCCAGCTCGCATCTACCCCCATCGATGGAAGGGGATTTCATTCTACTAAACGTCATCGCATTCCTCGGGATTAAGGAATACGATTTGACCTTTGATACCAAAACCGGATTTGTGACCGGGAAGGAGACCGCTGACCTTTTAGACTCTGCAGACCTCAATTTCAGGCCTTCCGACTTTGAAATAGGTGACGATGGCGCGCTGTACGTGGCCGATTGGGCAAACGCCATCATTGGACACATGCAGCACAACGTGCGCGACCCCAACCGGGATCATGAGCACGGCCGCATTTACCGCATCACAGCGCCTGGAAGACCTCTTTCGGAGCATGCTGTAATCGATGGCGCACCCATCGAAGCCCTCCTCGAGCATCTGAAAAACCCAGTAAACGGAGTCAGATACCGCGCACGAATCGAACTCTCCGAGCGCAACACGGACGAAGTGATAGCGGCTGCCGACAAATGGCTGGCTGGGTTTGACCCATCCTCAGCCAAGGATGCTCATCACGTGCTGGAAGGATTGTGGCTGCATCAACAACATAACGTCAAAGACCGCGAACTACTTGCTCAGGTACTGGCCTCGCCGGTGGCTCATGCCCGACTGGCCGCCCAGCGCGTCGAAATATTGTGGGATCACGACTCTTCGGCCCTCGTGCCAGCTCTCGATCGATCGCCATTTGATATGACTCCGGAACAGCTCGCGGCGCAGTTCGAAGGAAAATCGGAAGATGGGCTGATCGTCGTGGGGACCGTAATGGAACAGATGCGATTCAACCGGCCCAATTTTGCGGTCACTGCCGGCGAAACAGTCAAAATTCGCTTTGAAAACCATGATTTCATCCCGCATAACCTGATTATCGTGCCTCCGGGACAGGGAGAATCGGTGGGCGCCCTCGCGGACGCCATGGGAGGCGATGGGTTTGCCAAGGGATTCATTCCCGAAAATGCCATCATTATCGTAGCCACCGACCTGTTGAGTCACGACGCCGAACAGATGATCGAATTTACGGCTCCTTCGGAGCCCGGGGTATACGATATTATCTGTTCCTTCCCTGGCCATCGCGCTACTATGAACGGCAAAATGACGGTGCTGGCTCGGGAGTAAGGGCAATCAGTACTCAATTCTTTACCTATACAGTCCGTTTTGCCTCTTGAGCATAGAGTCAAAACGCGAACAATGAATAGAATTTCTTAATAGGTAGAATATCACATATACGTGATTATGGAACAATATTAGGGTTTTTTCAGTACTACAACCAACTGGCATGGCAGGGACCCTTCATGCCGGAGCCCTTCCAAAAAGTCATTTCGCGGTTTCGACCCTTCGCTTGATCACAGCAAGGGACCGTGTGACGCCCGCAGATTGCGGGATTGCACTTCTTAAAATGATTTTCAGGTTTTACGACCTCAGGAAGGATGGATATCCTTCCTGATTGTCCGTTCGCTATCTAATAAACGTCCAAAAAGACATCGACAAAACGAGTGTCTTGCAAGGATTGGTGTGCGGAAAAAAGAAAGTCGTCAATCGAACATGGTGTGTATTCAAGCCATGATTAGGGTCTACACCTGAACATTACGTTCCGGTCTGAAATGTTCTTTAATTCTGTTTTGAACTATGAAAAACTATATTCTTATTGGCATATTTGCCATCCTGTTGACTTCCGGATGCGATGCATCCAAGGACTCAGCAGACACTTCGACTGTTTCTTTGAGTTTTGCTACATCGACGCAGTCCAACACCCTTGCACCTAAAAGCAATGGTCACATCCAATTTACGTCCGTGAAGCTGCTCGTTCGGGAAATCAAATTTCACGCTAGATCTACAGATTCTGAAAGCGATTCCCTGGATTTCCAAACCGAAACACTTGTTGTCAATCTTCGGACCGATACCTTAGTAACGGAATTAACGGTGGCTACTGTTCCAGTTGGTGTTTATCACAAAGTCTCTTTTCGCATTCACAAGCCTGAAGGACAGGAAGTCCCACCAGATCCTGACTTTAAGATCGGAGCGTCTGGGCTGCCATTAGTTGCTTCGCGACCGGTCCCGTCGGCCCATGTGGCGGTCATGTTTTCAAGGGAAACCGTCGTCTTTCTAGCCATTGTACCAGAAAGATTCGAAAAATCGACAAACTCTTTGTTGGATACCATGAACAAAAGACTCACCCCAACCATAACAAAGGCAAGGAGAATCCATTTTTTTTGATTTGAGCCGCGTCGCATTCGGATGCCTTTTAAGGGAATATTTGCTAAAAGTACAACGTACCTTTGGTAAAGTTGGAAATGGATTGATTGGCAAGTTGCAACATCACCAAAAAACGGACGCTTTGAGCTTTGATCCTCTAAAAACGAACCCAGCACCCGTTATTCTGGAGAATGGATGCCCGCTGTGCCACCAAGCGGCTCGGCCATTTTACCTCGATGTCTTTTTCGAATGCGTCAATTGCGCGGGCATTTTCCGAACTCGGGAGTATTTACCCACTTCGGAAGACGAAAAATCCAGATATGAAGAGCATCATAACGATGTTTTGGACCCGAGATACCGGCAATTTGTGTCCCCCATTACCTCCAGCGTTATTCGCGACTATGGACCCGAGAGCGTAGGACTCGATTTTGGTTCGGGCACCGGCCCTGTCATTTCCCAAGTTCTTCTGGAGGCAGGCTACGATATCAAGCAGTACGACCCGTTTTTTGACAATAAGCCCGAAGTTCTGGAGTGCCAGTACGACTACATCGCCTGCTGCGAAGTGATGGAGCACTTTCATAATCCAAAAAAGGAATTTCACCTTCTGCAATCGCTCCTCAAGCCGGGTGGGCACTTGTACTGCATGACCCACCTCTATACGCCCGCGATCAACTTCGATAACTGGTATTACCGGCGAGACAAAACCCACTCGTTCATCTACCAGGCAGCTACCTTGAAGTGGATCCAGGAAAAGTGGTATTTTTCAACTTTAACAGTAGATGAAAGATTGATCGTATTTAAAAAGTCTTAGCGGCGCGCTTGTTACGTGCCAGACTCAATTCCAACACCCTCATCGAAAGCCCATGCAACGTTCAAACGTCCTCTTAAGCCTGCTTTTTTTCGCCCTCTTTGGTTTGTTTTCAGCGTGCGCCCCAACCGGCGGCACCAACGAAACTGCGGAATTAACCCCACGCGTAGCCTATGCTCCAACAGCTGAAGGCGAAATGCCCCCTGCGATTATTGGCAATGGTGGTGCGCTCGAAGGGATGGATCTACAATACGTAGCCAGCGATTCTTCGACCACCGGATATTTGGCGGTGCCTGCTGGAGATGGGCCTTTCCCCGCACTGGTCATTATTCATGAGTGGAACGGGCTTACAGATCGCGTACGCCAGGTTGCCGACGATTTTGCAGCCGAAGGCTATATAACACTTGCCGTAGACCTTTATTCGGGGCAAGTCGGCACTTCGCAAGAAGAAAATGTGGCTTTAATGACGGCTGCCAATGAAAACATGCCGAGCGTTATTGCCAACCTAAATGCAGCCGTGGCCTATTTGAAGGGACGCTCCGACGTCACGGGAAAAGTTGGCGCCATGGGATGGTGCTTTGGCGGAGGAATTGCGCTTTCTTTTGGACTAGATGGCGATCAACATGATGCGACGGCCATGTTTTACGGACGCCTCATTGACGATCCCGCCCGTTTGGCGCAAATGGATCACGCGGTTTACGGAACCTTCGCCGAACTCGACAATGGCATTCCAACCGAAGAGGTCCTTGCTTTTGAGGAAGCTTTAAAGGGAGCTGGAATCGAAAACGACGTCCATATTTATGACGCGGTTGGCCATGGCTTTTGGCTACGAATCGACGAAGACATGGAAGTCAGATCGAGCGCCGGACTTGACGCTTGGACGCGGTTGAAGGCGTTTCTAGACAAGACGCTGCGCAGCTAACAACAGGCGGCAAGCACACAAACGCGTGCAAATAGCGGTAGCTGGCTCCGTGTAAGGCAACAATCGGCAACTGCAAGGCGGGCAGGAATACTTATTCTGCCGCTTCGGTTTCTTCGACTACAACCCGAAAGTTGGCGCGTAACCCTAACGAAACAGGCACAATTTTTTCAACTTTGACGGTCAAGGATTTCTTGACTCCGCGGACCGTACCAGCTTGTGTACGCTTGTACAAAATTCCGTCAAACGCAACGCTGGATAATTCAACAAGTGCGTCGAGCGCCTCTTGATGCTCACGGTCGGCAAAAAACACGCCTTGACAATCTTCTCGAAAGGAATCCGGGACCAGAAAGGCGTAGCCGTTACCATCTAGGCCATTGAGTGTAGCGGCCTTGCGTTTGTAAAGTGTCATTTTTTTGTTGTGTGTAACGGTGGTTCAGCGTGGTTCTATGCGTCAGTTCGGGAATTGTTGAGACCCAAACCAAATTATTATACGGTTTAGTCTAAATCCTCAGTATCGTCATCTCCGCCCGTGAGCTCCAAAGCCTTAAACGTGGGAAGTGCCTTGAGTCCTGCGATTCCCTGGATGGCACCGTACATGTCTGTGGTAGAGAAAATAACCCGTTCAATCTGCTTTTCCCGCTTTTTCCAAATTCGGCGCATCGATCGCTTCTCGGATTCCAGGTCCTGATGCATCGATCCTATCCCTTCAACGATCGATTCAATAGTCATTTTGAACTCTGCCCCGGTCATATAATCGTATAACATACCCATTTTTTCGCCACGGTTGTGTGAGGATTCTACGGCGGCGTCTAATTTGATGACCATGGCACGAAGAATGGTAGCGAGACTTTTGAATTCAGCGAACGTGCAAACCCAAACGCCGTCTACTTGCCCCATCGAGCTCATATCGGCGGGCATGACTTCGGTAACCAAGACCCCGATATCGGCTCCCCGCTGGCGCATATCCTCCTTTAATTTGCTGATCCAGGCCGATTGAAAGGTTTTGGTTCGCTTGGATTCGTAATAAATCATCCCGCATTGCATGCGTTCTCGGGTATTGACATGTTGAATACAGTCTCCTCCCATCGCGCCCTTTTTAATCTCTTCAATCGTATCGAGAGGAAAGGCGCCCATAAGCCATTCTTCGATAGCTAATTCTTGAACTTCGCCTTGTAACTGCATCGACCCCTGCTCCGCGCGCAGTTTGGCCTCCGCCAACGCGTTTTTGAGGTCATCAATCGTTTTGTCGCGCTCCCGAAGTTTGAGCTCCGAATCTTCTCGGGCGCTTTTGAGCGACTCCTCCCTTACCCGTTTCACTTCGGCATTGATCACGAGCTGCGCCTTGGCCTCGTATTCGCCTTTCATTTCATCCACCCGCCGCTCCAATTGGCTGTGCGTGGCCTTGAGCTGGTTGAATTCCTTGATTTGAAGGCTTTTGGCTGATAATTCCTTCTGCAATGCGTCCAGTTGTTCGCTTTTTTCGCGGTCGAGCTCCGTTTTCAACTTGGTCCGCTCGGCGCCGAGGCGAGCCTTTAATTCCACTTCAATCGTGGCTTCCAGGTCCTGTTTTTTTTCCTCCAAGGCTTTCTCTGCATCCTTGAGGGCCTTTCTTGCGGATGATAATTCAACCTCGTTTTCACGCCTCAACCGCTCCGCCAGGGCCGCACTTACATCTATGGTCTCGCCACATTTAGGGCATTCTATGGAATCGACGTGGTGTTTCATGCGAGACTCTTTTGTTCGGAGAAGCTAAAGTGCAAAATAGGAAGTTTCGAACTGACTTGGAGGGACGGATGGTTAAAGGACCAAAATAGACAGCCCCGCATTGCGCTTATTCCATTCCTTCAAGTTCTTCGCCATTGGATAATTCGACGAAATGCGCTTCGATGACGAAGAGGTTCGCGTTAAGTCTTCTCCTTTGATAAAATCTTTGGCTCGTTTCGCCCCGATCATAGAGCGCGCAAAGTCGTGAACCATAACTTTAATCTTCCCGCCCGTCCCGGAAGAACCGTGTCCGTGCACAATGATCAAAAAATCGTCAGGAGCTTTTAATGAGGCGCTAAATTCCCGCTCGAGTGCGCTCCGCGCTTGCGCTACAGTCAAGTTGTCATGCCCAATATCAATCCGCTTTATGCGAATAGATTCGATTGGAACGTCTAACTCCTCCCCCCCACAGTGCGGACAAACCGATAGGCTCGAAGAGATCGGATTTCCACACTGTAAGCAGAGGCTTGAAATAATGTCTTCGTCAGGCATTTGAACGGCTCCCACTCCCTATTTCCCGCAACCAGGCATTTGAAAAGCGCCAATGCGCGTCGAGTAGTTTTCGGCTCCTTCCTGATAGTAGTCGCCCACGTACCAAATGGTACAATCGTCTGATGGGTCCACAGCCGTCTGGGTATAATCTTCCCAACGAAGAGTGTTGGTCTGAGGCGCCCTTCCGTCAATAAGTAAGGTTTCGGCGAGCCCAAAATAGCCGAGCGAGTCCGTCGGTGTTCTCCCCGCAAAGCGTTGGCCCGCATAGTCTTCTGCCGAGCCCCATGAATATCCAATACCTATATTCCCTTGTGAATCCATGGCCGGGCTTGGGAGCCATCGGAAGGGTCCAGAATCGGCGGCGCCGCCGTCTACTACGCCTGGAGCATAAGTGCCTTGCTGATAAAGGGCCGCCGAACGGTCGGTTCCTACTCGGAATTCATACCACCTGACCCCACCGCCGGTCGATGGAGAAAATCCACCGTCGCCGTATTTGGGAGCAACTTCCACGTTAATGGGACCATCATATCCAGCCGCAATCGAGTGGGCTGCAACAATCGACTCCGTGTTTCCCCTTTTGCGATACGAAACGCGGGCCATCAGTTTATCTCCCTGCGAATCGAGTCGTTCATCCGTCCCTGGCTGCGGCACACATTTGGTCAACTGGCCACCGCAAAGGAAGGCGTAAGGCTCCACGGCCACATCGACGGGCCCTTCGATGTGGGTTTTGCTGATGTCGTTCCAGTCGACAAAGAAATTCCAATACTGAATTTTATTGTCGCCTAAAACACCGTTGAGCTGAGAACCCCCGGTAGCCAACATGGGGTTGGGTGCTCCGGGTGGCGGTAGTTCCGTTCCGTCAAGGTCGGCGTTGTTCAAAAAATTAACGCCGGGCACGATAACGCAGATCTCCCGCGCTGACTCTCCCACCAACATTTTTTCTCTTTCCACGACACAAGCGTGCTTTTCGATGACTTCGTCCCCCGTGCTGGTGGGTACGTAGTAACCATCAGGCCACACGGCTGGGCGCGGATAGTCGGGGAATAATGGACGGACAAATTCGTAGCGGTACCATTCTCCAAGGGGGTCCGCCGTGGTGCTGATGGCGTAGCACATGGCAAACGTCCCATCTGCCGGCGGCGCTTCGCGCCGCCGGGCCCGTTCTGCCTGATCGGCTTCAAGCTGGGCCGCAACCTCCTCGGGGGTCATAGCGGGTGGCTGGTACAAAACGACCGCGGGCCCTGGCTGATCGGCCCTTCCTAGGGCGCTCAACACCGGACCATCGGCTGGCGTTGGGACCGGAGGTTCATTTTCCCGGAGGGCCAACCGGCGAAAAATGGGCATCACCACGAGCCAACGATTCGCCAACTGATCGAAAGTGACCACGGTATCGCCATTATTATTCTCTTCACAGGCTCCCCCAAACCCTTTGAAAAAGGTATTATTTCCGACAGGACCCAGCAATACTTGCCCCGTTTCAGCGTATTTGGCCCCTTTCTTCGTAAAAATGGCGGTACGCGTGTTGACGGTTTGAATAATGTGATCGGGGCCCACGGCCAACGAATTATCCGACGGATTGCGCTGGATGCTGGTGCCTTGCGGTCCTTCAAATCCTTGGCCCAAACCATCGAATGAAGCCAATATTTTAGCTCCGGGCTGCGTTCCATCCACCACTTGGAGCACATTCTTCGTTGGAACAGGTCCCGATTCTGTGCAAGCCGACCATAAGAAGGAGGCGCAACAAACCAAACACACACGAGCTACATACGATTTCATTTGGGTTCTCTTTTCGAGCAAAAAATGCATTCACTGGTAAATCAAACGGTCAGAGGGTCAGAGGGCGCGGCCACCGTTGCCGTCATGGCCCCGAAGGCCTTGCGAGCCGCACTGGGCGTTGCGAGCCTCACCGTCCATACTGGCAATACCATCAAGCTTTCTCAATATAGGCGATCCGCAATACCATTGGAATCCACTTGCCACGGCGTCCATGCCACCGCAATACGGGAAACCGAAATATCTGACTTTCTGGGCCGTACTTGAATGTCTTCCAAAAATCCAGTCGATTCTATTTGTGTGGCGATGGCCGTCGCATCCGCTTGAAATTGTGCCTCCAATTCAGCCAATTTCAGCTTTTCAGTGTCAAGATCCTGGCCCGCTCGGGCAATATCGCTTCGCTCCCTCATGGTACTGCCCGCCCGATTCATGGTCGAAGCCGCCCGCTGCATGGACCCAATACTGACGGCTTTTCGCCCCAAGAGGGCGCCCAGCAGGGTCGAGCCCACTGAAACGGCCGTGGAAATTTTACTCCGCTCGTACTGGGACTCTTCCCGCTCCACCCGCATTTCCGCTTTTCTGATGCGTTCATTTAAAGCGGAAAGCTTGGGGGCATATTTGTCCTTGAGTTTTGCAAGTTCCGCGTCGCGCATCTCCCGGTTCGCATGCTGCACGCGTGCTTGAAAGGTCCCTTCCGATTCGTTGGGTGATGAAATCAGGTTCGATTTGGGGTCAACCTTCAACTCCAGGACGTGATTTTGGTACAGATGGCTCTCCAGCATTTTCATCCAGACGTCGTAATTTTTTTCGCCCGAAGCAATGGCCGGAAGGTCGCTAAAAGTGGCTCCTTGCTCAGATTGTGAACCAGTGGCAGGAAGCTGGCCTGTAAAGACGGTTGCGGCGTCCCACACCTGGGAGTTCAAACTTTCAGGAATCGAAACGTGGTATCCAAAGGTCATCCAATCGTCCAACCGTGCTTTTGCATGAACAAAATGCATCTGAGCCGTGGCGGCGAGCATGGGCCGATACACTAGGCGGCTTCCAGAAACCAAGGGCTTGGTCAATTTCACAAAGGATTGGGGCACAGCCGAGGGCAGCATGGGCTGCAGGGCATTTTTTCCGCCTGAATCTGAATAGGAATCGGAATCGGGCTGCGACCCGAAACTCGCCGAACCGGGGCTTGGAGCGTCAGAAACAGCCCCAAAACCCGATCCACCACCCACGGTATGCGTAGCCTCGCCTAATTGGGCTCCACGTCCGCTTTTCCTCGGCGCCATGAGCGTTTCAATATGCTGTTTGCTTAACGGTCCTCGTAAGTAGGACATGGCCCAGCGCGTGTTAAACATGACAGGGGCGTCGTCGTGGACGTTGTTCATCAGAAAAACGCGCTTGTCCAAGCCCGAAAGAGCGATGTCCATTTCCGCTCTAGAAAAAGCCTGACCCGCAGCGGCAGACGCTCCCTCGAGGCCATCTAGAACCCGCATTTTGTCGCGCTCGGTTTGCAAACGACCAATGAACCAAGTTCCGGTATTTCCCAGGCCCTTGTAATCCAAATCCACCGGGTTTTGGGTAGCCAACACACATCCCAGACCGTAGGCCCGAGCTTGTTTTAGAAGCGTCAACATGGGCGCTTTCGACGGCGGATTGGCGGAAGGAGGAAAGTATCCGAAAATCTCATCCATATATAAGATTGCCCGCAAACTCGCCGTTCCAGCTTGCTGCCTCATCCACGAAATCATCTCATTGAGCAGCAATGTCACAAAAAACATGCGCTCCTCGTCGTTCAGATGAGCAATAGATATTATCGAAATGCGAGGTTTTCCTTGCTCCGTGTGCAGCAATCGCTCGATATCGAGGGGCTCGCCCTCCATCCACGACGAAAATGAAGGTGAAGCAATCACGTTGTTGAGGCGCATGGCCAACGCGCTTCGTTCAGACGCCGGATAAAATGTCTCCATATCGAATACCCCCAAGTGCGTAAACGGCGGAGACATAATGGCTCGAATCAGATCGGTCAGGGCCAGATCTTTTCCGCTTCGCCACGCCTCGTGGAGGATGTTCGACAATAAAATGTGCTCCCTGCTCTGAACGGGATCGGCATCGATCCCCAACAAACCAAGCAGTCCAGACACGGCCCCTTGAACGCGGTCCTGGAGGGCGTCGTTGTCGGCCAGAATGGCTGCTTTTGGAGCCGAAAAGGATTTGAGAATGGTGATGGGAAGACCTGAAGAACTTCCGGGCGTATAAATCGCAAAATCCGCAGCCGATTTCAACCGCTCGATACGCGCGGCATCCTGTCCCCATTGGGCCAACCCGTCTTTCCACATGGTGGCGGTGCTTTGAGCAAACGCATCGGGAGTTTGGCCCTTGCGAAGAGCTTCCCCCTCATCAATCCATGGCCTGAATTCGGAAGCGGACAGGCCCGGAAACGTCAGCATGAGATTGCCAATGTCCCCTTTGGGATCAATGACAATGGCCGGGATCCCGTCTATGGCGGCCTCTTCCAGCAATCCGATGCACAAGCCCGTTTTCCCTGAGCCTGTCATGCCCACACAAAGTGCGTGGGTAGTCAGGTCTTTGGCGTCATAAAGGAGCAAGTCTTCCGTCGTTACTTGGCTTTTGCCGTCCACTATTTTTCCTAGATAAAACGATCCTAGTTTTTCAAAATCAGGCATAAATAAATACTCTTCCGTGTAGCTTATTCGCGTAAAACAATCAGCGCGCGGTTGGCTGCTGCTCTTTCATGCTTTGAGTGTAATGCACAATTGGCACTTGGGGAAGGTGAAGATACCCATTTTTACTACATTTGGCTTTGAAGAGCCCACCGGAATCCATAGTTTCGGCCCTTCACTGAGCATCTAACGCTTCAACCAATCCTCATTCGCGTAATGGCCATAGTCGAATTCACAACCGAACAGAAGGAACAGTTAGAACGGACGATTCAGGTCTATTTTCTGGAAGAACTCGGGCAGGAAATAGGACGATTTGAAGCCGGGTATGTCCTTGACTTTTTCTCGGACAAAATGGGCACCCAGTTCTACAACCAGGGCCTTTTCGATGCCCAAGCCATTCTCGAAAAGAGAATGGAAACGATCACAGAAGCCATTCACGAACTCGAAAAAATATGAAAAAGCTGTTTCGAATCGTTGGAATCGGGTTAGCGAGCATCGTGGGAGTTCTCCTTTTAGCCGTAGGTATTATTTCCTTTTTGGGATCAAAAAAGATCGCGGCTTCGCCTTCAGTAGCGCACGATTTTACTTCCCAAGCGCCAGACTCGAGCATGCTGGCTCACGGCGAGCAACTCGCAACGGTCGTCAGCCGATGTATTGGGTGCCACGGGGTGGGCCTACAAGGGGCTGCGTTGGGAGAAGAAGACGCATTTGGCCTTTTTGTAGCATCCAATCTGACCTCGGGTAAAGGAGGCGTCGGAGGCTCATTTACCGATGGAGATTGGGAAAAAGCCGTTAGACATGGTATTGGGGGCGATGGACGCGTGCTGGTTGGCATGCCGGCCGAATTTTTCAGCGCCTACAGTGACGAAGATTTTTCGGCCCTCTTATCCTATCTCAAACAGTTGCCGCCTATAGACAACGAACTGCCGAAGACCAAGCCTGCACTTCTTGCCAAATTATTGATCGGAGCGGGCATTTATTCCCCACCATCCTTGGTGGTGGATCCGGAAATGGTACACGCGACCAGCCCGCCCACCGGATCGACTATCGAGTACGGAAAATACCTTACGAATTTAGCGGCATGTGGCGAATGTCATGGCGTAGCCTTGAAGGGGCCAGCGTTTGAAGGCCCTCCTCCCGGACCAGACCTGACAAGGACGGGCGCGTTGGCCACCTGGTCCGAAGCAGAGTTTTTACATGCCGTTCGATCGGGCGCTAGGCCTGATGGAACCATCCTGGACCCCAATCTCATGCCTTGGCCCGGTTTTACGCGGCTAACGGATACCCAACTATCCTCCATTTGGGCCTACCTAAACAGTTTACCGTAGCTTTTTTGACTGACACCTTCGATTAGATGACCTCGACCATGCATATGAATCTCACTCCAAGCCCCCAAGCAACCCGGCATTTCACCAAGATGCTACGGGCCTTTGTTTTGCTTTTTTGGAGCGTCTCTCCAGCGATCGCCCAACACACCCAGGTCGAAACAGATGCGTTTGTGCAATCGGTATTGGAACGCTTTGACGTGCCCGGCATCAGTTTGACCATTGTAAAAGATGGGAAAGCGGTCGTTACGAAGGGTTATGGCGTAAAAAGCCTACAGGCAGGCGGAATGGCGGACGAACACACGCTATTTGGTATCGCCAGTAATACCAAGGCGTTCACCGCTTCCGCCCTGGGTATGCTGGTAGAAGAAGGGAAACTGGACTGGGACGACCCAGTCATCGATTACCTCCCCTCGTTTCGGATGTCGGATCCGTACGTGACGGCTGAACTCAGCATCCGCGACTTATTGGTCCACCGGAGCGGTCTTGGGCTCGGCGCAGGAGACCTAATGTGGTGGCCCCCATCGGATTACGATCGCAAGGAAATTGTCCGGCGCCTGCGCTATTTGCCCCTGAAAACCAGTTTTAGGAGCGCGTATGCCTACGACAACGTGCTGTACTCGGTAGCTGGCGAGGTCATTGAGGTCGTGTCGGGGAAAACATGGGAAGAGTTTGTCCAGACCCGGATATTGGACCGCATTGGGATGACAGAAAGCAACGTTTTGCACTCAGCGGCAGCACACGGAACCAATACGGCGGCGCCTCACGCCGCGGTTAACGGCACCGTTCAGCAAATTAGCCCCTTTGCATCCGACAACACCAATCCAGCCGGCGGAATCAACACCAATGCAGTCGACATCGCAAAATGGTTGGTGGTTCAGCTAGATTCCGGAAGGGTTGCCACGGGTGGGCACCTTTTCACCACAAACACGACCAACGAGTTATGGAGCATTGTGACTCCAAAACCGATCAACGAACCCCCGGCCTACCTACAAGCAACCCGAACCAATTTTTACGGCTATGGATTGGGGTTCAATGTCCAGGACTATCGGGGCCACAAGATGGTAACCCACACCGGAGGGCTGCCTGGCTATGTATCTAGAATTGCCATGATCCCGGGCCTCAAATTGGGGGTAGCTGTTTTTACCAATCAAGAATCTGGCGATGCGTTTAATGCGATTGTCAACTACGTGTTGGATGGATACCTCAATGCGTCAGATACCGATTGGCTTGAAGCCTATACACGAGCTTCCAAAGAATCGGCGGCAGCGGCGGCAAAAGCCGAAGCGGAAGCGGCGGGCTCTAGAAACGCTGCCTCCAAACCATCCCTTCCGTTCGCTCAATATGTCGGTACGTATCGCGATGCGTGGTACGGCGATGTCGCGATCAAAATCCAAAATGGACTTCTCCGCATGGAGTTTTCCCATACGCCTTCGCTGGTTGGCAACCTCGAACATTGGCAATACGACACCTTCGTCGTGCGGTGGGACGATCGCGAATTGAGGGCCGATGCTTTTGTAACGTTTTCGTTAGGGCCCGACGGAAAGATTCAACGCGTTCTCATGGCTCCAGCGTCTCCTTTGGTCGATTTTTCGTACGATTTCGAAGATTTAGACCTTCGGCCTGTGCGCTGAGGCAATGGCGTCTGCTCCCCGGATCACGCCCCGAGAAACGGCGCCCGGAAACAATAGGGGTGTCAGGTCATCGATTTTGCCCCCTCCAACCAATGGATCCGAGGCCGTCTTTTTGAGTTAACCACTTTTTCCAATGAACCCCACAACCAGAGTTACTCGAATGAATCGTATTTCAGTTAGGGCTGCTTTTGCGCTTACCATGGCCCTTTTGCTTGCCCCCAACTACTCTTTTGCCCAAGATCAATCAAACGCTGTTAAAAATGGCGGCAATTTCGTAAAAGGCTGGGCTGGTCAAGTCGATGCTGCTGAGGCTGCAAAAGGCGCAAAGATTGATGGATCTAGCTTCATGCAGATGGAAGGCATCATGCATGCCGTGACCGGCCCTTCGGTCTCCTATTGGCAAGAAAACAAGAAAGCGGATGGTAGCTATACAGTAATGGCTACATTCACCGAGCCAAAGTTCAAAAACTTGTCCTCACACCCGCACCCGTACGGCCTCTTTATCGGTGGCAACGATATGGGGACCGATAAGTCGTCTCTGCTGTACTGCATGGCCTATGGCAGTGGTAAATTTATTGTCCGCGGTTTTAGCCCAGAGCCTTTCAAAGTGAGTGGCGATTCTTCCACTGCTAATGAAGCTATCCATGTGGCTAAAGAAGATGGAGCTTCTGTTTCGCAGGATATTTCCATTTCCGTTACCAAAGACGCAGTAAGCTGTTCTATAAACGGAACGGTTGTAGGTACTTATCCAAAATCGGATATCGTTGGAGCAGGCAAGCTTAAATCTACGGATGGCGCTTTTGGCGTTCGCTTTGGCCACAACGTGGAAGCCACTGTTGCTAACTTTATGCTGATGAAGTAGGCATCGTTTTAAAACGATTGAGCTTCTTTTATGTAAAAAGGGCCGGCCTCTTCGAGGCCGGCCCTTTTTTTTATCCAATGCTTTAGGGTCCGTTATTAAGCGGATCGTTATTAAGCGGATCGCTATTAAGCGGGTCGCTATTTCTTCACTGCGCCCGTGTGCTCAATGATTTCAGGATATTTCTGCAAGATGCCCTGCTCGATCATCAACGCTTCAATGTCTTCAATTTCCATGGGCAGAAAATCTGAAACTATTTCCGCGCGATCCTTGTGAATGATAATGAGGTCCTCCATTCGGATGTAGATGTTTTCCTCGGGTACCCGCAAAGCAGGCTCGATGGTGAAAACCATTCCTTCCCGCAACGGACCGTCAAACGTCCCCACGTCGTGCGTGGCCATGCCCACCCCGTGCCCCAAACGGCCACTGCCAGCACTCTGGGCGCCCGCTTCATACGATTCTACGAACTGGGTAGCGGCGTCTCGATGATTTGATTTGGTAAATTTCCAGCCTTCGAGCGTGGTTCGCATGGCAGCTGCGGCTTCTTGTTTAATCTGGTTGGCGGTCACGCCGGGACGAATCCGGTCTAGAATGGCGCGATAAGCCCGTACATAGAATCCGTAAAGTTCGCGTTGTTCGGTCGTGAATCGACCATTCACGGGCATCATCCGAGTAATATCCGACATGTAATATCCTACATCAGGGGCATAGTCCATGAGCAGCAATTCACCATCCTGCATGGTTCTTGAGCCCTGATGGTAATGCGGAAACGGAGCATTGGGGCCACTCGCCACGAGCGAGTAATAGGCATCGCCTTGAGCTCCGTGTCGGTAATAAATAAACTTGGCAAGTGCATCCACCTCACGCTCCACTACCCCTGGTTCAACGGAGCGCATGGCTTCCATAATGGCTAAACTGGCCAAATTGGTTGCTTTTCGGATGATCTCCATCTCGAGCGGACTCTTTATGAGTCTCAATTCATCCAAAATCGGATTCAGATCGCTAATCGAAAAACCCGGAAAACGATCTTTCAACAGCCCAATAAAATGAGCCTCGCGGGAGGGTCTTCCGTCCCAAGGATCCGACAACCGATCCGTAACGCGTCGAATGCCGAGGTCGCGACTTTCAGCAAAGCCTTCCGCCGGTTGAAAAAGGGTGTAAATGGCGCTGTTTGAGCTTCTACGGAGCATTCCGCCAAGATCTGCACTGAGGTCTTCCACCGCCGCAACCCGATCAATTCCAGAAAGTGATCGAGCCAAGTCGGCATCTTCCACGGAGAGCATTTTCCCCTCGCTTCTTTCGCGTCCCTCCTTTCGGTGCTCCAAATAAAGGGTGGCTTGTCGGGAGCCACCATTCAATACGAGATAGGAATGGGGGACTTCAATGCCGGACAGATAGTAAAATTCGTTTGACTGGCGAAAACGAACATACCCCCGGACCGTCGCCTCTCCTTGAATAACCGCCACAGCTCCCGGTCCGATCGCATCGTACACCTTTTCGCGTCGCGCGGCAAATTCAGCTGGGGGGAAATCTTGGGTAAATAGCGGCGCATCTTGGGCAACAACTGGCTTGAGGACCGGTGTGTACAAGAAGATGCCGAACAATAGAAAAACAATCTTTTTTCTGAGCATAATAAGCTGACGCAGCCGCCGTTATGTGGAAGTCGCAAGACTTACAAAAGTCAACGCATTACGATAAGGTAATTTCCGACAAACTGCGATAGCCGGTCACTCAAATTTCAGTTGCGAGCGCAACGATTGAGGTCAGTTCAACTACCAACGGGATATTCCTACAACGTCAATTTTGGGTTCACCTACCGATTCGGTTCCATTTTCAACAACGTTGTGAACCCTAGGATGGGCGGTGGTGGTGGCGGTGGAATGACCATCATGATGTAGTATATTGATGGATGCGCCGTTTGTGATTCATCGTACTCAAGAGGTGATAAACAGCCCGTTTTACGGGTTAAAGCGCATTCCACAGCCTCATTGTATACCCACCGTACTGTATCATGAAATTTCTACATTCGGCCACAAAGCTAACCTTGCTTCTAGCCATTTTCCTCCTGGGCGCCTGTACTGAAGCCGCTGAAACTGAGGAAGAGCTGGTTGCGCGCGCACGCGGCATTCACGAACGCGTCATTACGCTCGACACCCACAACGACATCAGCGTGGCCAACTTCACCGAAGAAAGCAATTACACGATGGACCTAGACAATCAAGTTAACATCCCGAAAATGGTCGCAGGCGGCCTCGATGTAAGCTGGATGGTTGTCTACGTAGGACAAGGTCCTTTAACGGATGAAGGCTTCGCAGAGGCTAACGCCGACGCCCTTGCCAAATTTGAAGCCATTCACTGGCTAACGGAGGAAAAAGCTCCCGATCAGATTGAGTTGGCTTTGACTTCGGACGATGTTCGCCGCATCTCTGCTTCGGGGAAAAAAGTCGCCATGATCGCCATTGAAAATGCGTATCAGGTTGGCATGGATCTTGGCAATATCAAGAAATTCCAAGAACTTGGCGGCCGCTATATGTCGTTGTCGCACAACGGACACAGCCAGTTTTCAGACTCCAATACAGGAGAAAGAGACAGCACCTGGCTGTACAATGGTTTAAGCGAGATGGGTAAAGAAGCCATCGCTGAAATGAACAAATGGGGGATCATGATTGACCTCTCCCACCCTTCAAAGCTTTCAAACATGCAAGCTATGGCGTTGTCTAAAGCACCTGTTATTGCCTCCCATTCAGCCGCTCGGACCATGAACGACGTTAGTCGCAATATGGACGATGAGCAGCTTTTAGCGCTCAAAGCCAATGGCGGTGTGATCCAAACGGTAGCGTTCCGTGGCTATGTAAACTCTGCCAAAAATGACGCCTACCAAGCAGCTTCTGACTCTCTGCGCAATGCGATTGCAGCAGAAATGGGCGTCACCCTGATTGCTAATCGTCGCGATCTATTCCAGATGCCTGCCGAGCAACGTGAGGCCTACCAAGCTTCCGTTGCCCCGGTCGATGAAGCATTCGAGGCTCGAAAAGGCGAGGTAACTGCTGAGCCTGTTAACGTCTCCGATTTTGTCGACCACATCGACTACTTAGTCAATCTGATTGGTGTCGATCACGTCGGAATCAGCTCTGACTTTGATGGCGGCGGCGGAATTGACGGTTGGAACAATGCGGCAGAAACGTTTAATGTGACGTTGGAATTGGTTCGCCGCGGGTATACCGAAGAGCAGATCGAAAAAATGTGGAGTGGAAACCTGCTACGCGTTTTGGATGAAGTACAGCGCATCGCAAGAGAAATCCAAGGTCCAGGTTAATCCTATGATTCTCGCACTCGACCAGGGAACGACAAGCTCTAGAGCCATTTTGTTCAATCATGCGGGCTCTATTGTTGGTGTGGCTCAAGAAGAGTTTGAGCAACTATTTCCTAAACCTGGCTGGGTGGAACACGATCCGAAGGACATCTGGGCCTCGCAACTTGCGACCGCCAGAAAAGTCCTCAAGGATTCCGGTGTAAAGGCCTCGGACGTCAAGGCCATCGGAATCACCAATCAACGAGAAACAACCGTTGTTTGGGACCGTCGTACCGGCGAACCAGTCTATAATGCCATTGTTTGGCAGGATCGGCGCACCGCTGGTGCGTGTGATGCACTCAGAGCCTCCGGAAAAACGAAGCTGTTTCAGGAAAAAACTGGGCTGGTGTTAGACGCCTATTTTTCGGGCACCAAGGTTCAGTGGATCTTAGATAACGTTTCAGGGGCACGAGCATTGGCCGATCAAGGCCATTTGGCCTTTGGAACCATCGATTCTTGGCTTATTTGGAACCTGACTGGCGGAAAAACGCATGTCACCGACGCGAGTAATGCCTCGCGGACGCTGTTGTGTAACATTCATTCAGTGGCTTGGGACACCGAACTCTGCCAGATTTTGGATGTCCCGACTAGTTTACTCCCTGAAATTGTTTCTTCCAGTGCGGTAGTTGCACACACCGATTCCGACCTGTTAGGAGCTGCAATTCCCATTGCCGGTATTGCTGGAGATCAGCAGGCAGCGCTGTTTGGCCAAGGCTGTCTGGAAGCCGGCATGGTTAAGAACACCTACGGTACGGGTTGTTTTATGCTGATGAACACGGGCACCAAGCCCGTTCCATCAACCAATAATTTGCTCACAACCATCGCCTGGCAGATCGATGGAAAGACCGAATATGCCCTGGAGGGCAGCGTTTTTATTGGTGGTGCCGTCGTGCAGTGGCTCAGAGACGGTCTGGAGTTTGTAGGGGCTTCGTCTGAAATTGAAGCCCTAGCCATGGAAGTCGAGTCCTCCGATGGCGTAGTTATGGTTCCTGCTTTCACCGGTTTGGGGGCTCCGCATTGGGACGCCTACGCTCGGGGAACGATTTTCGGTCTGACCAGAGGCTCAACAAAAGCACATATTGCGCGGGCGGCCCTCGAAAGCATCGCGTTTCAGGTGTCCGACGTCATTCATGCTATGGAAAAAGACGCTGGGATTGGCTTGGCTGAGCTCCGAGTAGATGGCGGGGCTTCCGCCAACGACTTACTCATGCAATTTCAAGCGGACGTCCTTCAGACGTCGGTCATTCGTCCGAAAATCCTTGAAACAACCGCGCTTGGGGCCGCTTTTTTGGCAGGTCTAGCTGTTTCTTTTTGGAAAGATTCCGACGAAGTAAATGCCTATTGGCAGGTCGACGAAACTTTCCACCCTTCCAAAATGGATGATAAAATGAAGGGAATGATGAGGAATTGGGAGCGGGCTCTGGATCGGACTAAAGGCTGGATTACCGAATGATTCCGAGCCGAGACGAATTGCTCAAAAAGGCGGTTTCGAAGCCGCGTTGGGATATTATCATTATAGGCGGGGGTGCCACCGGGCTGGGTACGGCCCTAGACGCCGCATCCCGGGGGCATACTACCCTGCTTTTGGAAGCCCGTGACTTCGGAAAAGGAACGTCGAGTAAAAGTACCAAACTCATTCACGGCGGTGTTCGCTACCTGCGGCAGGGCAATGTCAAAATGGTGATGAAGGCGTTGAGGGAACGCGGTCGCCTGCTCAAAAATGCCCCTCATATCGTCCACCCGCTTCGATTTGTGGTGCCGTGTACCAAATGGTGGCACAAACCATGGTATGGTCTCGGGCTGAAGCTATATGACCTATTGGCCCGCCATTTAGGAATTGGTCATACACACATCCTGAATCGGGAAGAAACCTTGGCGTACCTCCCCGGAATCAACTCCGAGGGCCTCAGGGGCGGAGTCGCCTATTGGGACGGTCAGTTTGACGATACCCGTTTGCTCATCAGTATTGCCCAAACAGCCGTTCAAAACGGAGCCGTGGTCCTCAATTATGTAGAAGTAGCCGACCTAATAAAGGAGAAGGGTACCGTCACCGGCGTCAGGGCGAAAGACATGGAATCGGGATTGGAATACGCTTTTGAATCGAAAACCGTAATTAATGCCACCGGAATCGGCACCGATTTTATCCGCACCATGGACAATGCACAGGCTGTTCCGATGATGCAGGCTGCTCAAGGCATCCATCTTGTGGTAGACACCTCTTTTCTATCTACTGATACCGCCATCATGGTTCCTGACACCGACGATGGCCGCGTCATTTTTGGCGTTCCATGGCACGGTAAAGTGATTATCGGTACAACGGATACCCCCCGCGAGCACATCAGTCGCGAGCCTGTGCCACTCGATGAAGAGGTAGACTACCTCCTGTCCCACGTTGCTCGGTATTTGTCCAAGCCACTCGGTCGAAAGGACGTTTTAAGTGTTTTTGCAGGTTTGCGGCCGCTTGTTCGGGCCAACAAGGCCGAAACGAAATCGATTTCCCGAGATCACACGTTAGTCGTTTCGACGTCAGGCTTGGTGACTATTACCGGTGGGAAATGGACCACCTACCGACAGATGGCTGAGGACGCGGTGAATAGAGCCGAAAAAACAGCCGGCCTATTAAAACGGCCCTGTATAACGCGCACGCTTCCTCTCATGGACCCCGAAGCTGAAAAGGATATGGACTCATCCGAAAACAACTTAATCCATCCCAATCTCCCCTATTTTGAGGAGCATATTCGACGCGCAGTGACCTCCGAATGGGCACGGTCAGTGGAAGACGTTTTATCGCGCAGGACGAGGTGTTTATTTCTAGATGCAAAAGCGGCCATTGAAGCGGCTCCAAAGGTCGCCTTCTTCGTGGGCCACGAGCTCGGATGGGACGAAGCCCGCCAAAAAACCGAAGTTCAAGCGTTCAATAAAGTAGCTCAAATCTATCTCGTTCAGCATTAAATCGGGCGTTTTCTATGATAGGTCCAATCATTTTTCGCTCCCTTCTCCGTTCAACTTTCCGTTTTAATAACGGACACACCAATGGTTCATGGCCGGCAGTATGGTTATTGATTCTTGCAAATGGGCTATCGGGATGCACACAACCTTCTTCTAACACTATGGGCCACAACACGATAAACGGAGTACCCTTTGACCTTCAAGGACATCGAGGTGCGCGAGGACTGGCTCCCGAAAACACCATTCCCGCCTTCCTGTTGGCTTTGGATATAGGCGTGACCACGCTAGAAATGGATGCCGCCATTAGTCGGGACGGCGAAGTGATCCTTTCGCACGAGCCCTGGTTTTCCGCCGTGACATGTTCTCATGCCGATGGACGGCCGGTTACCCTCGACGAAGAAAAGTCATTACTTATTTATGAAATGACCGCTGCGGAGGTGGCTCAATTTGACTGCGGACTTCGTGGGCACCCCGGATTTCCCGATCAAAAGCCAATGGCTGCTTTCAAGCCTCGGCTCAAAGACGTCGTGGATGCTGTAAACGCCCACGTTGAGCAGATGGGATATACACCGCCGCGATATAATATTGAAATTAAGTCGAGCCCCGAAGGAGATTCCCTTTTCCATCCCTCCGTTGAGGAATTTGCCCAGCGGCTCTACGATGTTTTGACCGAAAAAGAGCTCCTACAGATGGCCGATGTCCAGTCATTTGACCCGCGAGCACTGGAGGCCATGCACGCCCTAGATTCATCCGTACATCTGGTTTGGTTGATCTCAAACGACGAGGGATTTGAAGCGAATCTAGCCAAATTGAGCTTTCTTCCCGCCATTTACAGCCCAAACGTTCAATTAGTCGATGCTGTTCTGGTTGCCAATGCCCATCAGAAAGGGGTGACCGTTATCCCTTGGACCGTTAATGAGCCCGAAAAAATGAAAGAATTGATCGCGCTTGGAATTGATGGATTGATTACGGATTATCCGGATCGTGGGAAAGCTCTTATCGAAGAATTGAATAGCCGCCAGTGAAGCATTAACCAGACCGAACAGCACGCAAATGACACCGTTTTTAGCTGAAATTATTGGCACAGCCATCCTTGTCTTACTTGGCGACGGGGTTGTGGCCAACGTCGTGTTGAATAAGACCAAAGGCAACGATGGTGGATGGATTGTGATCACTTTTGGTTGGGGTCTGGCGGTTTTCGCTGCCGTATTTATAGTAGGCCCTATAAGCGGAGCCCATCTCAATCCTGCCGTAACGTTAGGGCTCGCATTGGCAGGCGGCTTTTCTTGGGATTTAGTACCCGGTTACATTGCAGCACAAATGATTGGTGCCTTTCTGGGAGCCTTTTTGGTTTGGCTTCACTACTACCCACATTTTGCCGTCACGAAAGACAAAGCGGATAAATTGGCCGTTTTCTGCACCGCCCCCGCTATTCGGACCTCCTGGTGGAATTTGGTTTCGGAATTTCTGGGCACGTTTGTCTTGGTCTTTGGAGTGCTTCACATCTCTTCGCCAGATGTAGGACTTGGGGCGCTCGATGCCCTACCAGTTGGACTCCTGGTCTTAGTTATAGGTTTAGGGCTGGGTGGTTCTACGGGGTACGCCATTAATCCAGCCAGAGACTTAGGACCCAGAATCGCGCACGCTTTGTTACCGATCGCTGGAAAGGGCGACAGCGACTGGTCCTATGCATGGATACCCGTTCTTGGACCCATTTTGGGTGGACTGGCTGCCGCAGGGGTGTACGGTTTACTAGTGTAGCTTAGGATGGATCGGACTGGCTTCCCACGCGTGTAACCTTACACTTTTTAGCCGTCAATATCCCAATTTCTGATGAGCGACCCCGCCGTGCCCGAGCAAAACCCCTCTCCTACGGAATCTAAAGCCACTTCGGCGTCCCAAGCTACTGCCACTGATTCTGCTGTTAAACCAGCTAAGAAAGCTAAAAACATGTCGGCCACGTGGAAAGAAGCACAAGCGCTGATGTGGACGCATCGCAAGAAGCTCGCCATTGGCTTCGTTTTGATGGTGATTAGCCGATTAAGCGGTTTTGTATTACCAGCGGGGTCGAAGTATCTCATTGATACCATTCTTGGCGAACCCAAAAGGATGGAAATGCTGGGGCCTCTGGCGCTCGCCGTTGGCGGAGCAGCCATATTAGGCGCCATAGCCACGTATTCTATTTCCCAGATTGTCAGTGTCACGGCTCAAGGAGCCATCATGGATATGAGACGTCGGGTTCAGGCACATGTCACACGGCTACCCATCAGCTTTTTTGACAGTACCAAAACGGGGGTACTCATCTCTCGTATCATGACGGATGCAGAAGGCATTCGCAACCTCGTTGGGACGGGTATTGTCCAGTTAGTTGGTGGTGTTTTTACCGCCATTTTCGCTTTAGGAGCCCTTTTTTATATCAACTGGCTGCTCACAGCCATGACCTTGACCCTCCTCACGGTCTTTGGCGCAGGGATGGCCATGGCTTTTAAGCGCTTGCGCCCCCTGTTTCGCGAGCGGGGTGAGATCAATTCTCAAGTTACTGGCCGGTTGAGCGAAACGCTTAGCGGTATTCGAATTGTGAAGGCATACGGAGTAGAAGGCAGAGAACAGGGTGTATTTGCCAAAGGGGTAGACGAACTGTTTCAAAACGTTAAGAAATCTATCACCGGGGTCGCGGCCATCTCTACTTTTGCGGGACTTGTTATCGGGGGAGTCGGCATCTTGATGATTCTGGTAGGTGGGCGAGCCATCGCGAACGAAACCATGACCCTTGGGGATTTTGTTCTGTACATCTTTTTGATCGGGTTGCTCGCAGCACCCATCATTCAGATGGCGTCCATAGGCACTCAAATTTCAGAAGCTTTTGCAGGTTTGGACAGGATTCGTGATCTGATGAGCCATCCAACCGAAGACGATGAAGATGAGGACAAAGCTTCTATCGGTAGGATTGAAGGCAAAATTGAACTCGAGGACGTCCATTTTTCGTATGAAGAAGATGTGCCCGTGTTAAAAGGCGTATCGCTGGTAGCCGAAGCCGGGAGCACGACGGCACTTGTCGGCTCGAGCGGTTCTGGTAAAAGCACGTTGGTAAGTCTGATTATGGCGTTCAATCGACCTAATTCAGGGCGCCTGCTAGTGGACGGCCAAGACCTAGATAAGGTCAAATTAGCTGATTTTAGAGCGAATTTGGGCGTCGTTCTGCAAGAAAACTTTCTTTTTGATGGAACGGTTGCCGATAACATTCGCTTTGCGAGACCCGACGCCGACAATGCAGAAGTAGAACGCGTAGCGAAACTGGCCCACTGCCACGATTTTATCCAAGAGTTTCCGCAAGGATACGAAACCATTGTGGGTGAACGCGGGGTCAAATTGTCTGGCGGCCAGCGCCAGCGCGTGGCCATTGCCCGAGCGATTCTTGCCAACCCTAGAATTTTAATTCTGGACGAAGCCACCTCCAGCTTAGATAGTGAAAGTGAATCGCTCATTCAAGCTGGTTTTGCTAGCCTTCGCCAGGGCCGAACCACGTTCGTAATCGCTCATAGACTTTCGACCATTCGGAGTGCGGATCAAATTGTGGTTCTGGAAGGTGGTCAAATCGTTGAGATCGGAAAACATGGCCGACTAATGGCGCAAGGTGGTCGTTACAAGGACTTACACGACCAACAATATGCTTGGGAAGAAAACCTATTTGTGAATCCCGGCGAAGATTACCTCCCACCAACCACCGAATCATAGGTACCTCATGTCTAGAGCATTCGTAAAAGAAGACGCTCCAGATGGGGTCGTATACATTTCTCCGCGCGCGCCGCTTCCAGCCGGTGCCGTAAATTTTGTGACACCCAGAGGATTGGCTTTGCTACAAACGGAGATGGAGGAGTTGGAAACGGAACGCGAGCGACTAAAAAAGGGCGACAAAGAATCGGCCGATCGTAACCGGGCCTTGACCATTGTTCGAGGTCGTATTACGGATCTTCAATCCCGGATTATCGGTGCCAAATTGGTTCGCGCCGAAGACCAACCTCCTTCGGAGGTTCGCTTCGGCGCCACCGTCACGATAAAAACGCTCAAAGGTCGTAAAGTAGGATTCACAAGGACGTTCACCCTTGTTGGCGTGGACGAATCCGACCCGGCAAATATGCGTGTAGCCTATATTGCCCCCATAGCTCGTGCTCTGATCGGATTGAGCCTCGGTGAGACGGCCACTCAGTTGATGGGCGGAATCGAAGAAACACTCGAAGTGACCTCCATTGCTTACCATGAATGATGCCCCAATGAGCGACGCCCTTTCTTTTGACAATCGATTTGTTCGCGCGCTTCCCAGCGATCCTTTAACGACCAATGCACGTCGCCAAGTACCAAGAGCAAGCTATTCTAAGGTTCTTCCAACACCCGTCGCTGCGCCAAAGCTAGTCGCTTATTCTCAGGAAGTCGCCCACCTGTTGGCCATGGACCCTGCGTTCGTGACCTCTCCTGAATTTGCTCAGACATTTGGCGGCAACCACGTGTTGAAAGGCATGGATCCGTATGCCATGAATTACGCTGGACATCAATTCGGCCATTGGGCGGGTCAACTGGGCGATGGACGGGCCATTAATTTGGGCGAACTTAAAGGGATGGATGGTCAGCAGTGGACCTTGCAGTTAAAAGGTGCCGGGCCAACCCCCTATTCTCGCACGGCAGACGGCAGAGCCGTTCTACGTTCCTCCATTCGCGAGTTCTTGTGTAGTGAGGCCATGTATCACTTAGGCGTCCCTACCACGCGTGCATTGAGCTTGGTTGTAACTGGCGATTCCGTAGTCCGGGACATGTTCTATGACGGCCGTGCAAAAGAAGAGCCAGGGGCCATCGTTTGCAGGGTTGCACCATCATTCCTACGATTTGGCAATTTCCAGGTACATGCTGCTCGACAGGAGTTCGATATTTTGAAGCAATTGATGGACTTTTCTATCGAAAATGACTTTCCCAGCCTGCTTTCCTCCACCAACTCATCTACCCCGCCTATTTATCTCCGCTGGTTTCAGGAAATCTGCGATCGAACAGCAGATTTGATGGTGCATTGGATGCGCGTTGGATTTGTACATGGTGTCATGAACACGGATAACATGTCAATTTTGGGGCTTACCATCGACTATGGCCCGTACGGATGGATCGATGACTACGATTTGGACTGGACCCCAAATACCACAGACGCTGAATCCCGTCGTTACATTTTTGGCAATCAGGCCGGAGTTGCCGGGTGGAACCTAGCCCAACTTGCACGGGCCATTATGCCGGTGGTTAACGATGCTGAGTCGTTAGGTGCGATTCTTCAGACCTATTCATCGCGGTTTAAGCAGGGACATGAGCAGATGATGGGCGCCAAACTTGGACTTTCATCCGTCCAATCAGAAACCGACTCGTTGCTGTTCAAAAAGTTGGAAGAGCTTCTTTCAACCTACGAAACAGACATGACCCTCTTTTTCAGGCTCTTGGGGAAGGTAAATCCAGTGTCTGCTTTGGAAGAGCAGTGGAGCATCTTACAAGATTCGCAGTATGGGGCGCAGGCTGGTGAGAAAAAGGATTGGATGGAGTGGCTGAAAGGATGGAACGCCCGTGTAATGCAAGATCCTGTTGGGAAATTGGAGCTTCCTCGGCGAGGGCTCATGGACGCAACCAATCCCAAATACGTCCTCCGAAATTACCTAGCTCAAGAGGCCATAGAAAAAGCTCACGAGGGAGACTACGCCATGATTGGTGAACTCTTAGAAGTCATGCACCGCCCCTACGATGAGCAACCCGAATTCGAGCGGTATTTCGCAAAACGACCCGACTGGGCCCGCGATAAGGCCGGGTGTTCCATGCTTTCTTGCAGTTCCTAGACTAGGCTTCAGATGTTGTGCGGCTTCTATTTGGGCTCTGGGCCCACCTTCCTCAGCAACACATAGCCTACAATTCCCGCCAGAAATGAAGCGGTTAAGATACCTGCCTTAGCCCGATCTATGATTTCCGGGTCATCAAAAGAAAGCCCCCCGATAAATAGGGACATCGTAAATCCTATACCGGTCAATATGGCTACCCCATACAACTGTGGCCACGTTACATCTTTTGGCATCTCGGCAAGTCCCAACCGAATAGCCACCCACGAAAATAGAGCCACACCGACCTGTTTACCGACAAAAAGGCCCAATATGATTCCGAGAGCCACCGGATGAACGAGCGCCTCAAGGATGGGTATCGATCGCAAATCGACACCTGCGTTGGCCAATGCAAAAACCGGCATGATCACAAAGGCGACCCAACCGTGTAGTGCGTGTTCCATGCGGCTCAAGGGCGTTGAGGCTCCTTTCGAAAGGACTTCAAGTGCATGTACGGCATGCTGCTCGTCTTCGATGGTCGGCAGTGCTTTATCCGGATGGAATAACGACCCCAGAATGGACCCTGCTTTATCTTTGAAGCTACCTACGTCGATTTGGCGTTTCGCTGGTATGGTAAGGGCTAACAAAACGCCGGCAATGGTCGCGTGCACGCCTGACTTTAAGAATGCCAACCACAAGAAGATTCCCAAAACCACGTAAAAAGCCGTTTTTTGAATCCCTAGTCTATTTCCAATGGCCAAAGCGACCAAGATCGCCCCTCCGATAGCTATAGCGACAAGATTTAGCCCATGCGTATATAAAAACGCAATCACCAAAACGGCACCCAAATCATCAATAATGGCCAAAGCCGTCAGAAATATCTTGAGCGAAACAGGCGCGCGGCTTCCTAGCAAGGCCAAAATACCCAGTGCAAATGCGATATCCGTAGCCATGGGTATTCCCCATCCGCTCAAAAAGGGCGTGTTTCCGGTGACTAAGGCATACAATCCAGCAGGCACGACCATACCGCCAATTGCCGCCGCAAACGGCAATACGGCTTGCCTTGGGGAGGAAAGTTCGCCGGTCAATACTTCCCGCTTGATTTCTAGACCCACCAGAAAGAAAAAGAGGGCCATTAAGCCATCGTTAACCCACAATAAAATGGGTTTCTGGATCATAAACGAGCCAGCCCCAACCGTGAATTGAATTTTCCAGAAATCGAAATAGGTCGCAGACCAAGGTGAATTCGCCCAAACTAACGCTACTAAAGCCATGGTAAGCAGAAGAACGCCCGACCCAGCCTCCATCTTCATAAAAGACTGGATTGGACGAAGTAGTCCGTCCACTGGACGATTGGAGGGCAATAAATTGTAGGGTCTCGCCATTAACTATCGGGGGTTTGGGTATGTCAAGATCCCTTTACCTTTTCGAACATGAAAAATGAAGCTTCGGGCTCTTGATCAAGACGATATTTACGGACTCGAGCGAAGGGGGATTCCCCCCATCCGATGAAATCACCTTCACATAAAGGTGCACCAGCTCCGATCTGATGCACCTTTTCGCATATAAGCAGCGGCTGGTTCTTGAAAAGCGAGGGTCATGACTCTTCGCCTGGATGCGTGGTGAGCCGCTGGGCTGTACCGCCTGTGGCCGCTACAATCCATATATCCCCTTCAGCGCTAAAAGCTATCTTTCCGTTGAAGATGTCGGGCTGTCGGTAGTACCCAAGCGATTGGGCAGCCGAATCTAGAACACTGAAGCAAACAAGTAGTACTGAAAAAAAATAACAATCTCATGACCACCTCCTTTGGGGGTTGGTACAAGTATAAAGAACATCAATATTATGAACACAACCCGTTTAGAAGCTTTTAGCGACGGCGTATTTGCGATCATCATCATGATCATGGTGTTGGAGATGAAAGTGCCTCATGTTGGCGAATTTGCCGCATTGGTGCCCATTCTCCCCATTTTTCTAAGTTATTTGTTGAGCTTCGTCTATTTGGGGATCTATTGGAATAATCACCACCATCTGTTTCACGCTTCAGAAATACTGGCTGGGAATGTCCTTTGGGCCAATTTGCATCTGCTATTTTGGCTCTCTTTAGTGCCCTTCACGACCGGATGGATGGGAGAAAATCACTTTCAAACCGCTCCCGTAGCCTTGTATGGCTTCAATCTATTGATGGCTGGAGTTGCGTATACCATTCTTACCAAAGCCCTTCTATCGCATCATTCGAAAGATTCCGTACTGGGTCTTGCCTTGAAAAATGACATTAAAGGGCGACTATCTGTACTTTTTTACGTCGTCGCGATTCCCATCGCATTTTGGTCGGCATGGGTATCTATGGCCATATTTGCGTTAGTTGCTATTATGTGGCTCGTGCCTGACCAACGAATCGAAAAGCGAATATATCCGAAATAGGACGCTTATTGGTCTGGTTTTTTACTTTTATACCTCTCCTGTTTTACGTGTCGATCCTATGAACTTGCCTTCCCGACTATTACTCGGTGTTTTGCTACTAGGGTTTTTATTCCCTTTGGATGCATTCGCTTTTCAAATCGCAGCCAAAGTCTTACCGACGGAGAAAATTCCGTTGGACGAAAAAATTCTGGAGGGCAGGCTTCCCAACGGGATGAAATATCTGATTCGCCAAAATAATCGCCCAGAAAAAAGGGTGGAATTGCGCTTGGTCCTAAACGCAGGATCCATATTAGAACGTGAAGACCAACTTGGTTTGGCTCATTTCGTCGAGCATATGGCCTTTAATGGCACGTCCAATTTCGAAAAACAGGATCTGGTTCATTATCTGGAATCGGTTGGTATGCGCTTTGGTCCAGATATCAATGCCTATACCAGTTTTGATGAAACCGTCTATATCCTTCAATTGCCAACGGATTCCGTGGGAGTGGTAGATACAGGGCTTCAAATACTTCGCGATTGGGCCGGAAATGTGTCTTTTGACTCGCTGGAAGTGGAAAAAGAACGCGGAGTGGTCATCGAAGAGTGGAGGCTACGCCGGGGCGGCGACACGCGCATTCAAGACCGCCAGTTTCCGGTATTGCTTCACGACTCACAATATGCAGACCGCCTTCCCATTGGGTCCGAAGAAAGCCTGTTAGGCACTGCCCAAGAACGACTTAGGGCTTTTTATTCAGAGTGGTACAGGCCCGATCTCATGACCGTCATTGCCGTTGGCGATGTCGACGCCAAGGAAATTGAAAGCAAGATTCAGGCCCTTTTCGGCGATCTATCGAGAAAGAGGGGTACGCTCGACCGTCCCTACTTTGACGTACCGGATCACGAAGAAACCCTCTTTTCAATTGAATCGGACCCGGAAGCTTCCTCCGCTTTTATAGGCCTAGCCTTTAAGCATGACAATGGGGATCCTGGGACGTTTGGCGAATATGACGAATCGCTACGGCGATCCTTCTTCTCTTCCATGCTCAATCAGCGATTGGGAGAGTTAGCCCAAAAAGCGGACCCTCCGTTCATTGGAGCCGGTGTGGGGGATGGAATGCTGGTCCGAACGAAGTCTGCTTTTTCGGTGAATGCTAGCGTCAAAGATGGAGACTATCTGAGGGCCCTTGAAGTTACCTTGGGCGAAATCGAAAGGATTCGGCAGTATGGATTTACTCAATCTGAGTTTGACCGGGTCCGACTTGCAAGGCTCAGGCGCATGGAAGTCTCCTATAATGAGCGCGACAACGAGCATTCGGGCCAGCTGGCAGCAGAATACGTGAGACACGTTTTGTATGGAGAGTCAGTCCCTGGGATTGGGGCAGAATTCAACATGCTGCAGCAAATTATTCCTAAAATTAAGCTGGAAGAGATTAATTCTCTGGTCCCGCTGCTCATGACAAACGAGAATTTGGTGGTTACGGTATCCGGTCCGGGTATCGAAGATCAGCCTCTTCCGTCCAAAAACGACATAGAAAAGGTGTTCTCGGCCGTCTCCCAAGTCACGCTCACGGCGTACGAAGACGCTACCACGGAGGCCCCTTTGGTGCCAGAGGTGCCAGCTCCTGGCAAAGTGGTCGAGGAAAAGTTTACGGAATCGCTAAATCTCACAGAATGGACCCTTTCTAATGGAATTAAGGTCGTTTTAAAGCCAACAGACTTCCAAGCCGACGAGGTTCTTCTTAGCGCAACCAGCCCCGGTGGCATTTCTTTGGCTTCAGACAAAGATTATATGTCGGCTACGTTATCAACCAATATCGTTGGCGGAAGCGGTGTGGGCTCTTTTGGACCCATTGAGCTTTCAAAAAAACTAACCGGAAAAATCGCTAGGATTCGACCCTACGTTTCGAATTTGGAAGAGGGTTTTTCAGGATCAGCGTCGCCACAAGATCTGGAAACCTTGTTTCAACTGTCCTACCTCTACGCAACGGCGCCTCGGGCTGATAGTGAAGTCTTTTCATCTTTCATGAGCCGCATAAATAGTATGCTGGCTACGCTATCTGCCAATCCACAGTCTGCTTTTGGGGATACCTTAAACGTGACACTCAGCCAATATCATTATCGCTCGAGGCCCCTCTCGGCTGAAGTGCTGGGCGAGGTCGATCTAGAAGCTGGATTTGAGTTTTTTAAGGAGCGTTTTGAGGATTTTAGTGATTTTACGTTCTATTTGGTCGGAGCATTTGAGCCAGCGGCCATCCGCCCGCTGGTGGAAACCTACTGGGCCTCTCTCCCATCGACAGGTAGAGTAGAGAGAGCGGCAGACGACGGGAAGCGAACCCCACCGGGAGTGGTTAAAAAAGCGGTTTACAAAGGAATTGAAGAGCAAAGCCAAGTCGCCCTCATATTTAGCG
>CALEEY010000330.1 GCA_937877085.1 uncultured Bacteroidota bacterium | reverse complement strand
CCATTTCATCTGCGTCGCCAGGTTCTGGACTAAACAACCTCTCCCATACGGGGTCGGCCCCCGCCTATATCCGCATGGGCCCCATCGACTTATCGGGTCGAACGGAAGCTACGCTCTCCTACTACGCCCGTCGAACATCCTCCTACCCCGCCGATAGCCTGATCATCCGTTTTTCGGTTGATGGGGGCATCACGTTCCCCCACGTTTTTTCTTCTGGAGGCCTCCCATCCGTAGCGAGTACCTATGAATTTGTCTCGATGCCCCTAACCGCCCCCTTGTTTGGGCAGTCCAATGTGTATGTGCAATTTGATGGCCGAGGAGGGTCTTCAGGTAGCGCCAACATGCGTATTGATGATGTGCTGATCACTTCTCCGTTAAATTTGGGCGCCATTGATGCTTCTTTTGGATTTACGGCCGATTCCAGCGTGTGGAATCCGGATTCGGGAAGCCATTTTCTGTCGATTGACCTTTCGTGGCCCGGACCCGACTCCATTCAAGGTTTTCAGTTCGATTTGACCTTTGATGCATCGCTGGTGGCCTTTTCGGGAGTGACAGCTTCTCCGACAGCCCTTTCCGGCGCGGATTGGGAGATCAGCCAAACCAACGGTCGGATCGTGGCCTTCAGCATATCGGGTGAAACGCTGCCTCCCGGCGAAAATGCATCCATTCTAACCACTGAATGGGCCTACATCGGGAGTCCGCTGGCGCGGGATACTACCATTACTCTTGGCATTTCCGGACTCGTCGTAGCAGAAGCCTCTCCGGCTGGCGATGCCATTTCTCTTCCAAACGGACGGCGGTCCCACGTCTTACGCATCATTGCCAACACGGCGTCCATTTCTGTGGCGGCCGATTCTCTTGATTTCGGGTTGGTTTCCGTTGGCGATAGTACGAGTCTCTCAGTTGAAATTTCCAATCCAACCGGCTCCGCCGCGCTAGTCATTGATTCGGTGCAATCGAGTTCGCACCTTTTTAGGCTGAATTCAAGCATTGGGCCTATTTCCAGTGGTCAAAGCGCCTTAGCCACCTTCTGGTTTACCCCTACCCTAACCGCGTATGGCGTTGTTAACGGCTCAGCTTGGATCTATCACAACGCCGCTTCCGACTCCACGCTCATTTCGTTTACCGGAATTGGTGTGGGTGGCCGCGGAGACGCCGATGGAGATGGCACTCTAGACGTTGCCGACGTGGTCTCCGCGCTCGACGTGGTATCGGGACTGGTCTCAATCGGACCAGCTGAAATCGCCCGATATGACCTCTACCCCTTCCCTTCGGGTGATGGCCTTGTCGACGTTCGTGACCTTACCGTTCAGATTCAGGCTATTCTGTGCGCCTCGTGGCCAGATAACTCCGCTTTGCCGGTCGGTCCGGCGCCGGCGCCAGGCGCCGGCAAAGCCACAAACGACGCCGTATTCGTTTCTACCCTTGGTGGAAAGCTGTTTCTTGACACCGAAGTCGCCTTGCGAGGTGTTCAAATAGAGCTCCTCACTTCGCGCGAGCCGGTTTCTATGATTGCTTCCAAAAGCGGGGTCCGTTCAAACGTCCATTTTGATGGGGCATCTTCAGCTTTTCGGACCGTTCTCGTGTTAGATCGGTCCAGCAGCTTGCAACCTGGGCGTCACCTTTTGCTGGATCATCTTTCGAATGATACCGAGGTCAAACTCGCCCTCGTGGTAACCATCGACAAACAGAAACTGGTCGCCCAACTGCTTGACGGCATACATACGGCTGCCGAAGCGCCTGAAAATCCGCTGATTTCGCCCTTTGCCATCTATCCAAACCCATTTTCACTCACAAGTAATGCTGAGATTACCATTCTATCGCCTGCCGGCGCGCAAAATGGACGCTTAGAAGTAGTGGATTTATTGGGACGGGTGGTGTTTTCTACCCAGACGGACACGAACGGGAAAACCGTCATTCTTCGGGATCAACTCCCTAGTGCGCCGGGACTGATGTTTTTTCGGTTGGAAACAGGTTCAAAGGTCGAAACGATGCCGCTTATGATGGTGCGGTGACGCTGGTCTATTCCAGGTTTGCTGCCGTAACTCTACTGCTAGCCGACCTCTGTCCGACTCCCAACCGGCTCTTACCCCGCTCCGCCCCATACCTGAAAAGGCCTATGGAAAGAGGTAGCGATCCATGTAAAGAAAAAGAAGGGTGCTGGCGGTAGAAACCCAAACCAGAAACACCACCACCAACGCAATCAACTTCCATGTGCCACTCGTTTTGTGGCTTGTTTTCATGGCTTCTACCGATCCGTCGCCGGATGGCATGTTAACATTCATCACCAATTCGTCCGACAAAGGCACATGGATGCTGGGACGTGGATTTTGATGTGTTACCGGAGCTTGTTTTTCCATCGGTTTGGTTTCAACTGCTACCGAGACCGAGGCGGTTTCCCGACGATGTACAAATCGTCCATTTGTATTGCCCCATGTGGGCATCAAAGGATTGTGAAAATCGTTCCGACCATCGCCTGACCATAGTGGCATAGGCTCATCATGATGAGAACCCTGACCATCCCCGGTCCAACCCGCTGGTTTTCCGTGTCCATCGCCTGAGTAGTAAGGTACAAAAGGGGACGGAGTCGGCCGTTGACTTCCACGCTGTCCATCTCCAGAGTATGCAGGTACCCCAGAATTTCCCAATGGTATACTATTCTGATGACTTACGGGAAATAAAGGACGATTTAACATCAGATTGTCTGTATCAGTCTTAATTAGCTTGTCTAGATTTAGACGGGCTCTAACTATTTCTACTAAACGAGACAATTCGGATTATTTGCGCTGAGAGTGAAAAGATTTTCTGACTTTTGTCAAATTAATTCAAAGATTTTTCCAGCCCCATTCCCTGAATCCACTTTATTATCGGAAAATGTAATCCATAGCCCTACAACCACGTGATTATCCGATTGTGCCCATGGCCCCTTCCACACATTCCCACTTCAGAACTCTGCTTACCATTCCCCCGGGGCTACCTCCCCACCATCCGGCTGCGGATCTCCTCTAAACTATCTCCACCAAATTTCTCGAGCACGGCATTCGCAATTTCCATGGCAATCACCGCCTCTGCTACCGTAGACGCCGCCGGTACACTGGTCACATCGCTTCTTTCATAGCGCGTCGGCTGCTCTTCACCCGTGTTTAAATCCGCCGTTCCGAGCGGTTTGATCAAGGTAGGTATCGGCTTCATGTATCCCCGAACCACGATAGGCATCCCATTTGACATGCCTCCTTCTATGCCCCCCGCGCGGTTTTGCAATCGAGGAAACGACTTCCCGTCAAACGATATGGGGTCGTGAACCGCAGAGCCACGCGCCGACGCGGCAGCGATACCATCTCCGATTTCAACTCCTTTTTGAGCCTGAATAGATAAAATGGCATGCCCAAGTCGCGCATCCAGTTTCCGATCCCACTGTACGTAGGAGCCCAGACCAACCGGCACGCCCGTGACAATCACCTCATAGACGCCGCCAAGGCTGTCTCCTTCCTTCTTCACGGTCTGAATATGTTCAATGCACCTTCGGCTCAGATCCGCGTCCAACATCCGAACTTCATTGCCATCCGCGGCCTCGCTCAGACCAAATGCTCCGTATTGGCATAATTTCGCCACCTTTTCGGCGTAATCGTGCGGCCCATCATACCCTACTTCGCCGATCCGAATCACATGACTGCCAATTTGGATACCTAGCTCCTGTAGTAATTTCCGGGCGATTGAACAGCACGCGACGCGCATAGCCGTTTCCCGCGCACTTGATCGATCAATAACCGGCCGAATATCATCAAATCCATATTTTTGAGCCCCCGTAAGGTCCGCATGCCCCGGCCTTGGAAGCGTTATTTTTTCAATCCCCTCGCCCGATCCATCGACCGACATGACCTCGGGCCACCCAGATTTATCTTGTAAAAAGGCCGCATTTTCCAGTTTCAAGGCGATAGGACTTCCCATCGTCTTTGAAAAGCGAACACCCGAATAGAAGTGAACAAGGTCTTGTTCAAACTTGGCTCGGCCCCCGCGCCCAAATCCCATCCAACGGCGCGCCAAATGAACGTTGATATCGTCCGCAACAAGAGGTAACCCAGCGGGCACTCCTTCGACAATACCAATGAGGGCTTCACCGTGAGATTCGCCGGCAGTCAAATATCGAATCATAATAAACTTCGCAGATCGGGCGCCTTTTAGCGCGTTTGAATTCGAACGGTATCCCTGATAAACCTATTGAGCGTCTTTTGACAGCTCAAAAAACACAATGGTTCGATCCGGCCGGATCGCCTGGATAAACAGGTCCGTTTCTGCATCTAAAATGGCCCGCGCCGAGGCAAGGTTGAAAACCGGCGCATCGTTAATGTGGGTGATAACCATTCCCCGAGACAGCCCCGCTTCATCAAAAAGGCCATCCTTGGTGATCAGCGCTACGAATACGCCGTGAGCGACATTCAATCCGCGGCGCATGCGAGTATCGATATCCGCCAAGCCGGTGCCCCAATCCTCAAACTGGGTGATGGCCGTGTTCGGGATTTCTGGTTCAACAGGAACGGGGGGCTCAAGATCGCGATCCAAATCGGTAAGCCACGTATCATAACCCGATGCCTCCCTTCCCTTTAAAGTCACCGTGATTTTTTTCACCTGGCCACCCCTCCAAATTTCAACAGGGACTTTATCCCCAGGGGCAAACAAGGCTATCGCACTTTGGAGTTGGTTAGGCTCGGTCATATGGGTGCCATCTATCGACAGTAATACGTCGCCGGCTTTAAGCCCAGCCAAGTCGCCAGCTAATCCTCTTTGCACCTCGATTAGATAAACACCTTCAACGGTTTCAAGGCCGAGAGCCTTCGCCCTTCCAGCGGTCATCGCGCCAATAGACACTCCTAAATAGCCTCTTCTGACCTCCCCGTAACGTATTAAATCCCTTACCACGCGTTCCATCAAATCTACCGGAACGGCGAAACCATACCCTTCATTTGTACCCGTATCGGTTGCGATTGCCGTAGCAATGCCAACTAATTCACCCCTTAAATTGACAAGCGCGCCGCCGGAATTCCCCGGATTGATGGCGGCATCCGTTTGGATGAAACTCTCAATGCCCAGCCGATCGTCAATTACATTGACTTGACGGCTCAGTGCGCTCACGATTCCTGCCGTAACCGTAGATGTCAACCTAAACGGATTTCCAACGGCCATAACCCATTCGCCCACTTCAATACTGTTCGAATGACCCAAAACGATGACGGGGATTGGTTTGACGGGCTCGATTTTGATGACAGCCAGATCTGTGGTTGGATCAGAACCAATGACCTTGGCTTCAAATTGGCGTTTGTCCCCAAGGGTAACTTGGATTAACGCGGCATCCTCCACCACATGATTGTTCGTGACGATATACCCTTGATCGCTGATAATGACGCCGCTGCCTAAACTCTGCGCCGGTGGGCCTTGATTTTCACCCGTAAATTGCTGAAAAATCGATGTAGCAGGCCCGTTGGATACAACCTCGATAAATACAACGGCCGGAGTAACGCGTCTAGAAACGTCTTTGAACACTTCGTTAAGTGATAAAGCATCTAAATACGCGGTTGGGACCTCACTTTGGGGAATGGTAACGTAACCAGGAGCGGGTCCGGCGCCGAGGTCGACTCGGTCAACGATGGACGGGCGGACAAGGCTACTTGAGACGCCACTTGCCACCCAAAGCGTCACTAAAATGCCGGCAAATAGTCCAATAATGACTAGACCGATTCCAATTAATAAAGACTTATCCCTTTTTCCGCTCACGATTCAACTCGTCTAAGTTTTGAACAGCCTACTAAAATGCCGAATATTCGTTTCAAGATAGGCTTAGTTCGCTCCAATTAGGTCCCGCCTCCCTGATATTTCACCATAACAACCAGCTGGCCCTAATATTTTTTCCTCCCCCCGATTTCAGACCCGCAAGGCTAGCTACTCAACCCGAGCGATTTTTCCTCAGCAGATTTCAAAACCTGCACGGCCACTTGAGACTCCGCCGCTAATTCTTTTCGATTTTTGCCATCTGATGAGATGGGATCGCCAA
>CALEEY010000329.1 GCA_937877085.1 uncultured Bacteroidota bacterium | reverse complement strand
GCCATTATTGGCCCGCTATGATTTAAAAAAGGCCACCGCGGCGATTGATTTGAATAAATTGGGAGATCGCGATCATTCTTTGTGGCGATTTCCTGAGATACTTCCGGTATTTCGAGAGGAGAACAGATTATCGTTGGGGGAGGGCTGGACCAACGTCATAAAAGCTAACCGTTTGGGGCGTTTAGTCGGTCACGATCAATTGTATTTTAAAGATGAGGGGAGCAATCCGACGGGCTCGTTTAAAGCGCGAGGACTGGGAATGGCCGTTTCTTGTGCGCTTGAACGTGGCGCCAAAGCGTTTTCGATACCCTCCGCGGGAAACGCGGCCGGTGCGCTGAGCGCCTATGCAGCTAAAGCAGGCCTCAAAGCCCATGTATTCATGCCAAAAGACGTTCCTGCGCCTTTTGTTGTGGAATGCGAAGTGTTGGGGGCTGAGGTCACACTGGTAGACGGATTAATTAACGATGCCGGTCGGATGGCTGCCGCTCATCCTGACGCTAAGAATCGATTCGATGTCTCCACCTTGAAAGAGCCGTATCGTATCGAGGGTAAAAAGACCATGGGCTACGAAATTGCGGAGCAGTTTGGTTGGGAGCTTCCCGATGTACTTATTTATCCAACAGGGGGTGGTACGGGCCTGATTGGAATGTGGAAGGCGTTTGACGAAATGGAAGAAATGGGATGGATTGGCAGCAAAAGACCGAGAATGGTGTCGGTACAAGCCGAGGGGTGTGCTCCCATGGTGAAGGCCTTTGAAGAAGGCACCAAACATGCCGAATTGTGGCAAAATGCGACCACTCAGGCCAGCGGATTAAGGGTACCGGGCGCCATAGGGGATTTTTTGATATTAGACGCGATTCGGAGCAGCCAAGGCACCGCACTAACCGTTTCGGACGACGAAATGATTGAGGCAGCGAGAACCATTGGTAGGACGGAGGGGCTGTTTGTCGCGCCCGAAGGTTCAGCTACGTTTGCCGCGTTTGAGCAACTCAAGGCTAAGGGTTGGATTTTGCCCGAAAACAAGGTCGTTTTGTTTAATACCGGTTCGGGTCACAAATATTATCAGATTTGGGAGCCCTAACAGGAGCCCTTATTATTATCGTCACTTTTGATATTTAATGTCGACACGCGAACGGGCGCTCTTGAATATCTAGACCCTGTTGCGTAATTCCTGTACTTCATCAAATCGGAGACTTTCTATGAAATCGTTTTTATGTTTTGCGGTCCTGATAGCCCTGTCTATGTCGGCGTCGGCCCAGACAGTCGTTGTCAAGGCTGGACACTTAGTGGATGTGGCCAATGGACGTGTTCTAGACAATCAATCCATTCTGGTAGTCGACGGCAAGATAACCGCCGTCGGTGCCCGAGTAGTTGCACCCGATGGCACGCCAGTCATTGATCTGTCCGATCAATATGTGATGCCAGGCCTGATTGACGCTCACAC
>CALEEY010000328.1 GCA_937877085.1 uncultured Bacteroidota bacterium | reverse complement strand
ATCGCATCAAAACGCTGCCGGAAATTGGAACCCACCAATATTTTTCCCGCAAGTAAAGAGTGTGGCTGTACCAATACTTCGTCCATCGAATAATTCAAAGCTCCAGCTTGCAAAACGCGTTCCATAAATCGATCTACGTGTGGCCTAAGTAAAACCTGAGCCATTCGATCTGCACCAATTTCGTATGGGGCGACCACCTTATCGACTCCAGCGCGAATGAGCTTTCGCTTATTCAGATTCGTGTCCATGCGCACTAGAATAAATAATTCAGGGTTTAATTCTCGCGCCACTAACGTTGCAAATACATTCGCTCGATCTTCCGGTAGCGTAAGAATAAGACCCTTCGCTCGCTAAATGCCGGCCTTTAAGAGGACTTCTTCGTCTTCAGTGTTGCCCTGGATGAAGAGCATGTTAGACTTAAGCAGCGTCTCGTATTTATCCGTATTGGATTCAATTATTACAAACGGGACATCGTGGCGTTGCAAATCTTGGGCAATCCTACTCCTAATGCGTCCGTATCCGGCGAGGATATAGTGGTCGGAGGTAGATTGTACCATTTTCATTACGGTTCGGTGACGAAAAGCTCTCGTATTTAAAAGTATTTGGGCGGTTCTGGTTGCAACGAACGCAACACTTCCTATTCCAATCAAGCCCACAAAGATGGTAAATATGCGTCCTGCGCCAGATAACTCGTGGACCTCAGAAAAACCAATGGTGGTCAACGTCAAAAATGTCATATAGAGGCTGTCTTGAAAAGGCCAGCCTTCAATCAACATGTATCCGGTGGTCCCACAAAAAACAACGCCAAACAAAAAGGCGTTCGCAATTAGGAGTTCTCGGCCAGCAAAAACACTCCCGCTCGTGACGGCGGCGCCTTCGGCATACGAATCACTTGGAGCCACAGATTCTTTAGGTCGTTTCAAATGGTCAGAGACGTTGGTAATTGAAATACACGCCCGTGCCACGAAGTACCTGCAGATCGCTCAAAACCACCGTTTCTAAGTTCTGAAAGTGAACTAATAGACGAGTCTAGAACCACTGTGGCTTCAGTTACGACACCTTCCTTGGCCAGGGCTCGAAATTGGGCTCGTGAAACTATATGGAGATGGCCTGACTCATCTCGATACATTATGGATAAATGTCCCAGCCATTCAAAACCATTCTTTTCAGCAAATTGCTCTAAAACATGGAGCGATTTATCTATTCCACAGCCCGAAATTTCACCCTGCTCAACAAAGGCGCTGAGAATAACAATCTGCTGGTCAACAATTTGAAAATCAGCTAATACCGTTCGTCCGTGAGATGACCAAGCTCCAATAAAAGATTGCAGGTTTGCTTCCAAATCCTGCACGATGTTGAGCGTCAATTTTTGGTTGGCTACGTAAATCCAAAGCTTTGAGCTAGGATCTAGAGCCGGAAAAATGGTGTGATAATCGTTCATAAAAGAAATAATTGGACTGCTTCGCCGGTCGAACGCGCCTAACCGAGTAAAGATCGCTATTTTAGTACGTCGCAATTACGAAAGAGTACCCAAAAGAAGGAAATGGATTTACAATTAAAAGGCAGAGTAGCCATTGTTACAGGAGCCAGCAGAGGAATCGGTCGGGCCATCGCTGAATCTTTGGCAAATGAAGGCTGTCACCTTGTTTTGTGCGCTCGAGGAAAGGTTGGACTTGACGAAACGTGTAAAGCATTGGCCTCGCGAGGCACCTCCGTGACAAGTATTGTTATGGATATTACAGAACCTGACGCGGGAGCGAGATTGGCTGAGATAGCCCTTCAGGAATTTGGGACCATCGATATTTTTGTTGGAAGTGCGGGTGGAAATAAAAGGGGCAATTTTGCAGACACGACCGACGCTGACTGGCAGGAAATCATTGATTTGAACCTAAAAGCCCATCTGAACACTTCTAGGGCGGTTCTCCCTGCCATGAAAGAACAGAAGCGAGGTTCTATTCTATTTATTACATCAATTTTTGGTAGGGAAGCGGGAGGGAAGGGACTTTCCATCTATAACACGACAAAATCCGCACTCATTAGTGCTGCCAAGATCATGGCTATCGAATTGGCAGAAGATGGAATCCGAGTCAACACCGTGGCGCCGGGATCGATTCGATTCCCTGGAGGCAGTTGGGATACCCGATGCAATAGCGATCCAGAAGGGATGAAGTTATTTGTAGCTGCCAACATACCGCTGGGCCGATTTGGTAAAGCAGAAGAAGTGGCGGACGTAGTCACCTTTTTATCTTCCGACCGAGCGAGCTGGATTTCGGGGTCGTGTATTCCAGTAGATGGGGTGCAATCTAAGTCGCTGATCTAGGGCTAAGTCGCTGATCTAGGCCTTCTGGGGCCAATCGCAACCGTCCGCCCTAAAATTACTGGCTACTCAAATCGGGTAAAGGTCACATTTACGGACCTAATCCTGTTTTCCGCCTTTCTCCATTGGACTAATATCGGACTCTGATACGTTCCGGACACGATTTTGCCTTGTCCCGAATCATTATCAGCGACAATCAAGCTTACGCCTCGTTTCATGCGTAAAAACCTGGCCGCTGGCACTTGAAAAAACTTGTCGATTATCCGCTCAATTAAAGACTCGCTTAATCCCATCGAGTCTATAAACTCATTGACTACATGTACCAGATCGTACTTCATGTAGTCTTTCGCTTTTTCTTTGATGGCGCCCGGATCTCGCAACATGTTAACTCCGCGTTGTGCCATAAAGCGAACAGGGTTTTTTAGAACTTCAACCAAGTCATGTCGCATGAGAAGCGTCTCATACTCATTGACGGTAAGGCCCGTGTTACGCTCATCAGGCGAAAGGGAAAGGTCAATGCGCCCTTTTTCGATCCCAAGCTCCTTGATTTGCTCTTCCAATCTGGCCAGTACACCTACTCGTTCATCCCATAGATTTATAGAGTCTATAGGGTGTTTGGACATGTGGATCTTGATTTGTTGCCTTTTGACAACCGATTCGGTGTTGTATCCAATGACGGTCGTTTTCCGATTCCGGTGTTCTGAGCCATTTGTCCCGTCGAGATCAATAAAATAAACCGGCGACTTGCGACCATTTAAATAGGTAACACAGTTTTCGAGTCCAGATCCAATAAACGTAAGGTGGGAATCCGCATTTTTCGGCTCAACCAGCTTTTGAGCTTCGGACAACTCATCTCGCAAATCCATCTGATCATGCCGATAATCGGCATTGGGAGGGAAAAGCTTCTTGAACGAACCAACATAGGCCTCCAAGGCCTGAGGGTCATTCTTTAATCGGTTTGCAAAACTCTGCTCAAAGTATCCTGCCGTTGTGTGGTGGGACGCAAAGGCACTCTTGTCATACGAATCGAAAAAATCCTCGTTCTCCTTCAAAACCCGATCGGCGACATTGATTACATCAACGCGCGTTTCAGGGGTAATAGATAACGTGATGTCTGTGGGTTTCGACGCCATTGGTAAACGAATGATGGCTCTTTTGAGTCAGTTGGTCGGTAGCGAGCGCTCCCAAAATAGTGAAATTATGCCGACAATCGAAGCGGTCGGTTGCCGCCTCGGGACTTCGAGATTCACTTTTGAAAGTGCTCCTACAACCAACCATAAATATTTTCGTTTCCCGACTTCTGTGCAGTCTCCTTTTCCTCTTTACACTTTTGATGACAAAACGTATTGGAAGGGACCCCCTAGATCGCGTATACTTCAATTTCCATTATAAACAATAAAGAGTACCACCATGGGCAAGGGAGATGTTAGGACTAGAAAGGGCAAAATCAACAACCGATCGAACGGGAAAAAGCGCCCCAAGAAAAAATCGTCAATAAGACCATCCAAAAAAGCTTAAAATGGTCTAGAAATGACGCGTACTCGCTCTAATGGCCTTGTGTTAGTAGCCGTATGGCTGCTTGTGATAGGGTTTGTAGCCGACAGTGCTTTCGCGCAGTCTGGTAAAAGCTTGGCATCGCTAAAGACTGCTGCTGAGCGAACAAATTATGATCAAACCACATCATATGAGGAAGTACTGTCATTTATTGACGAAGCGGTTTCAAGCAGCCCTACACTGCACCAGACTACTTTTGGTTACTCTTATGAAGGGCGACCTCTGCCTCTCGTAGTCTTTGGAGATGTCGAAAATGCAACTCCAGAGGCCATTTTGGCATCCGGAAAGCTTCGAGTATTCATACAGGCAAACATTCATGCAGGCGAAGTCTGTGGAAAAGAAGCTTTGTTAATGATGATCCGAAGCATGGCTGAAGGAGCGTATGCTGAGTTGCTGTCCGACATGGTCATCATAATGGCCCCGATTTACAATGCGGACGGCAATGAAAAGGTCAATTTGTTCAACAGACCCCGACAAAATGGACCTTACGGTGGAATGGGCCAGCGCCCGAATGCGCAAGGACTTGACCTAAACAGGGATCATATGAAAGTAAAAAGCCCAGAAGCTCGGTCTTTAATTGGGGTTTTTAATACATACGATCCTCATGTCGTTGTAGATCTGCATACGACGAACGGCACGCGTCATGCCTATCACATTACGTATTCGACGCCTTTGAACCCAAACACGGACAAGTCCATAGATTCCTTCCTCAGGGACCAATGGATGAAAGACGTCACGGTCGGTTTCCATGAACGATCCGGTTGGGATGCATACTACTACGGAAATCTTCCGTACAGATCGGGCGATTCTGGGTGGTATACCTTCGACAACAGGCCTCGATTCAACAACAACTATGTTGGGTTGAGAAATAGAATGGCCATTTTGAGCGAAGGGTATGCCTACGCCACATTCGAGGAGCGCGTTTTGGCTACTCGCTATTTTGTAGAAGAGATTTTAACGTTTGCGTCGGCCAACCGCCGCCAAATAGAAAAGCTTATTCGCGAAGCGGATGCCTTGGATCTGAAAGGAGAAATGCTTGGTGTGCGTTTTGAGCCGCTAGCGAATTCGCCGGCGACCGAAATATTGATGGGAGACGTGTACACCAAGACCAATCCTTATAGCGGCGCTACCTATTTCGACAGAAAGGATACCGTATTTACACAAGTCATGCCTGAATTTGGAGCTTACAAAGCTACGGAAGTTAGTCGGGTTCCGGACACGTATTATGTTGGTAATGTGGCCGCACCGGTTGTTAAAGCCTATTTAGATACGCATGGTATTCAATACAGCGAGATCGCAAGCGACCAAACGGTCGATGTCGAGGCTTTTTCAGTTACCACCAGCGAAAAAGCTTCTTCCGAATTCCAATCGATTTTTGAGCGCACCATTACAGGTACCTATGGGGCTGCATCTGTGACGCTTGAAGCGGGGAGTCTGATAGTCGATACGAATCAACCATTGGCCAGACTGGCGTTTTATTTACTCGAGCCGCGTTCCGATGATGGACTTGTAAACTGGGCTCAGATGGATAAATGGGTAGAAGTAGGCATGACATACCCCGTTTACCGATCGACTAACTGACCTAGCATTTCGAAGGTGACTCGGATAGAAAGCGCGAGCGACATAGGACACATTGCTGCGCGGTTTCACACGCTCGCAAGAGCGGACCGCAACCAGTTTGAAAGCTGGAAAAGCGAAGTAATTGGCTTCCAAAAGAAAAGAGGCGAAGTTTACAGCCGATTTAGCGGTTTTACCTATCTGCCGGTTCAAGCGTTTAAAGAGGGCCCCATCTGCTGTTTTAACCCCATTGATGCTGAGCGGGTTTTTCTGAGTTCGGGAAGCGCAATGGCCTCAGTAAGCCGTCCAGTTGCTGGAATCGGCTTGGATACTAAGTCAAAAGCAACGACCGATTGGGGACGGGCAAAACATTATGTTCGCCACCTAGAAGTGTACGACCGGGCCATCCTGGCGGGTTTTCGCCAAGCCTTTGGCAGCGGACCGTTCATTGTGCTAGCCCATCTTCCGCACTATCGACCGGAGAGTTCGCTTGTGTATATGGCTCAAAGACTCATGGAGGAATTGGGAACGAGCGGGTCCGGTTTCTTTTTAGAAGACGATGCTCCTTTGGTGCATGCCATCGCGGATTCCATCTCTACCGGAACCCCTATTTTGCTACTAGGAGCCGCATTCGGGCTCGTTGATCTGGTGACTTCAAAAAAATACCGGTTACCAAACGACTCCATTGTTATTGAAACCGGCGGTATGAAAACACATCGTAGAGAGATTACCCGGGAAGTGCTACATGCGGGCTTGGCCGAGGGATTTGACGTAGCACGCAGTGCCGTCCGGTCGGAATACGGAATGTGCGAAATGTTATCCCAATTTTACACGAACGAGAGGGGCCTATTCCAGACGCCTCCATGGGTTTCGGTCGAAATTTTGGATCAAACGGATTTTAAAACTCCGCTTGGGTTGAACAAACCCGGCGTTTTAGCCGTTTTTGACATGGCCAATTTGTACAGTCAATCGGCTATCTTAACACAAGACATCGCCATTCAAAGAGACGCTGGGTTCGAAATATTGGGCCGTTTGGATCAGTCTGGCGTGCGAGGCTGTAATTTACTTTTAGAATCCTAATCTTCACCCTCATGCTGGCCATTGAACACAGTTTTGACGGAAGAATTGTCACGGTTACTCTGAACCGTCCTGATCGCAGAAATGCCTTAAATCATTCATTGGTCAACGAATTGACCACCGTGATCGCTGGATTGAGTGCCGATGCGCATATTCGGGTCGTTGTATTAACGGGGTCTGGAACCGTTTTTTCTGCAGGAGCCGATTTACAGGCCCTTCAAAGTTTACAGAGTGCCAGTTTTGAGGATAATCTGGCGGATTCAGAAGCATTGGCTACGCTGTTTCGCACGATGATTACCAGTCCCAAACTGCTGCTAGCAAAAGTTAACGGCCATGCGATTGCGGGTGGAAGCGGACTTGTAGCCGCGTGTGATATAAGTATTGCTTCGAATTCCGCCAAATTCGGATTTACGGAGGTGCGCATTGGATTTGTCCCCGCACTAGTGTCCGTTTTGCTTCAATATAGGATAAATGAAGCCAATCTGAGGGATATACTGCTCTCTGGGCGACTTTTTGAAGCTCCCGAAGCCCAAAAGATGGGGCTTATCAATCAGTCCGTTCCGAGCGAATTGCTCGATGACGCAGTGAATGAGTACGCGGAATCGATTTGCAGAAACACGTCGCCGAACGCCATCGAAAAAACGAAATCGTTGCTTTTTTCGAATGCAGGGAGAGAGTTCGATTCCGCGTTTGAAGCCGCTGTCAAGGCAAACGCAGAAGCAAGATCTAGTGCGGATTGCAAGGCCGGGATAAAGGCATTTCTGGCCAAAAGTGACGCGCCTTGGTCGGAAGCATTTGACCGAGACCACCCGGATCTTGCGTAAATATCTGGAATCCTCATAGGTAATGGAGGTCATTTGCCAAGGTAAAGCGGCTAGTTTCATACCGATTCCGCAGTAGTGTCACCGAATAAACACCGATTAATCGTACCTTTGATGGTCGGTCCCCGTTTGTCGAATCTTGTTTTGGATGATCAGCCGTTTGCCTGTCGTCCCTTCAAAAATTATTAGACTAAGAATGGCTACGTATAAAGATGCTGGAGTGGATGTTGAAGCTGGAGAAGCAATGGTTGAAAGGATCAAACCACTTGTCAGAAAGACGTTTACTCCGGGTGTGATGACCGATATTGGAGCGTTTGGGGCTTTTTTCAGAGTCGATTGGAAGGCCTACCAAGACCCCATCATGGTTTCTTCCGTGGATGGCGTTGGGACGAAGCTTAAAGTGGCCTTTATGATGGATAAGCACGATTCTGTTGGTCAGGATCTGGTTAATCATTGTGTAAACGATATCGCCGTCTGCGGAGCCAAGCCTCTGTTTTTTCTAGATTATTTTTCAACCGGCAAATTAATTCCTGATGTAGCGGTAGGAGTCATTGAAGGGTTTTCCAAAGCGTGTGTCGAAAACGAGTGCGCCTTAATCGGCGGCGAAACAGCGGAAATGCCCGACATTTATGACGCTGGAGAATATGATTTAGCAGGCACCATCGTAGGGGTTGTTGAAAAAAGTGACATCGTGGACGGATCAACCATTCAGATGGGTGATGTGCTAATTGGCTTCCCGTCGAGCGGCCTTCATACCAATGGCTACAGCCTTGCCAGACATGCCCTTTTCCCGACCTTTAATGTGCACGATAAGCCAGAGGAGTTGAATGGAGTTTCGGTGGGGGAGGCCTTGATGGCCGTACACAAATCCTATTTGGGGCTCATTGGTGAGATTCGAAAATTGGCCCCTGTTCATGGACTCGTGCACGTGACCGGAGGCGGAATACCAGGAAATACCAAACGCGTGATTCCCGAAGGACTTTCCTTTGATGTTGACTACAACGCCTGGAAAAGGCCAGCCATTTTTAATCTCATTCAAAAGGCCGGCTCGGTACCAGAGGATGACATGCGAAAAGCATTTAACCTTGGCATAGGTCTTATCGCAATTGTTCGAAAAAGCGACGTTATCCGTGTTATGGAACAATTAAGTTCTGAATCGCCGGTACGATTAGGCACTGTTACTAGATCTGAAAATTGATTACTATGTAGTTATGGGATCCTCTAGGGGTAGTTTGTCTTTAAAGCCTGGAGTAAGGAATAAAAGTGAAGTCGGCTAAACGTTAGGTTAAAGCTATGCTTTCCATCGCGGTCATACTTGTTTTGAGCTATATGATAGGGTCCATTCCGGCAAGTGTCTGGATCGGTAAGGTCATGTACAACAAAGACTTAAGAGAGCATGGAAGTGGAAATGCTGGAGCCACCAATGCCTTTAGAGTTTTAGGGTGGAAAGCGGGAACGCTGGCCGCTATTGTTGATCTTGGGAAAGGCCTGTTAGCCGCTGGGGTCATTGCTACCATCAGAATTGACGCCATTCCCGCAGGGCTAGGATTTTGGGAAGCGGAATCAGTTATTCGCCTCATCGCAGGTGTCTCCGCAGTGGTGGGCCATATGTACCCCCTTTGGGCCGGTTTCAAAGGCGGTAAAGGAGTTAATACGACGGCGGGCGTTTTGCTAGCCTTAACCCCGACGGTAATGTTTATAACCCTCGGCATCTTTGCACTCGTACTGTTTTCGTCTAGATATGTATCGGTTGCCTCTTTATCGGCCACCC
>CALEEY010000327.1 GCA_937877085.1 uncultured Bacteroidota bacterium | reverse complement strand
GTATTTGTTCAGGCCAAACGACTTTGTGGTCGCCTTTAAACGGCTGAAAATTATAGTCTGTGAACGGGAATTTACGCATGAGAAAAGGTGTCCCAAACCCGTTCTCCAAAACTTCTATTCCAGTGTCATTTCGGCACAATTTTCCTGAATTAAGAAAGCTATTCCTCCGCGTTAGCCGCCCTAATAGGTGCGTTTAGGGACCCATTAAAGGTCGTTTTGGCCTAAAAATGAAAAAATAGGCCCATTTTGGGCTTCCCAACGGGTTTTCTATGAGTCTCTGGACGCTGGTTTTGTATTCAGGCACGAAGTTCGCCTAGAGATTCCCTGAACAAACCTTATGGATTACCCCGGTTATGCCGGGACTACCGACATGTTTTCTAAACAGAATCAGCCGAATCAATCAAATTCCGTCGACGCGCGTGAAGCCGTCAAAAAACAATTGCTGCGTTCCTTGATGCAGCAAGTTGTAGACGAAGTGTCCTCACTGGGCGAGGCCGACTTCAACGACATGGTTAAATCCATGGTCGCGGATATCGATACAAGTTCCTTGCGCGCTCGCGTCGAGAAACAAATCGAAGCTAGTTTTGAAGACAATCTTCAGAAGCTGGATCTAGATTCTCGCATGGTTGAGCACGAAGAAAAACTGTCTGCTTCAGTTCAAGAGCACGTGAACAACCGGGTCGGATCAATTGCAACCGACATCATAAAGGTTCAACTCGCGGACATCAATCTACATTCGATTCAGCAAGACTTAGAGGCTCAAACCCGGCAGATTCTCGAAGAAAGGTTTGCGACTATCGATCTAGACGAGATGGTAGAAAGCAACAAAAAGGACATGTTCTCCCAAATTGAGGATTCTCTCCAACAAAGAACCTCTGCGATCTTCAACAGCCTGGCCGATGACTTCAATTCAAACTTTAAGGAGAAATTGGAATTGTTCGAAGAGGATGCTGTTAAGGCTATTTCCGACGAACTTGAAGACAAAATTGACGAAACCAAAGTAAAATGGGCTGCTCAAACGCAAGCTCAATTAGAAAGCGCCGTTTCGCAAGCTAAAGTAGAAGCCGTATCGAGAGCTGAAAATGCGATCATTACAGGTATCAGTTCCATTGATTTTGATTCCATATTGGAGTCGAATAAAGACGAGGTCATCGCTACTGTCACCCAAGGAATCGAAGAAAAGACACAAGAAATTTCAGCCGAATTACTGACTTCATTGCAGTCCGACTTTAATCGGTCGCTCGTTGCTGCTACTCAAAAAGCTTCCGACTCAGTGTCAGGTCAGATGGCGGACCACGTGATCAGCGCCGCACAGCAGTGGAACGAACAATGCTCGGATAAACTTGAATCCGATTTGGCTCGCGTCCAGGCCGAAATTACTGCGCGTATAGAAGAAACGGTCGAAAGAGATGCCTCAAATCTCCGGAATCAAGTCGAGCAAATCATTGAAGCTGGATTTGAAAAGAACCTCGAATCGGCCAATTTGGAATCCACTATTACGGAGCAAAAAGCTAAGCTTTTGGAATCGGTCGCGATTGATTTGAATTCAAGAGTACAAGCTGAAGCAGATGCCATTATTGAGTCCCAGTTGTCAACCTTTGACGTGGCTCCTATTCAGAACGAACTAGATGCCCATGTTAACCAACTGGTCAGCGAGAAAGTCCAAGCGATAGATTTGGATGAAATCATCGAGTCTAATAAGGTGAAGATCGTTACCGAAGTCGACGAAACCCTAAAAACGAAAGCTGAAGCTGTTTCCGCCGGATTGATCAAGTCCATCACGGCGAACTTCAACAAAAAGCTTGCGACTGTAAGCAAAGCGTCTTCTACTGAACTTACCCAAACCCTAAGCCAATTTGTTGAAGAGGCTCTTAAAAAGGATGCACCTACGACCGAAGTGGTCGTCGCAAACGCTACTCAGAGTATTCTAAAGGATAAAAACTGGATAGAAACGGCCACCAACCGCGTGACGACAGCATTGTCAACGAACTTGGGATCCGTGGTTCAGAAAAACGTAGAGAACTCGTCTCAAGCTATCGAGGCCGCCGTCGAACTCGTGCGACAAGACGCTGACTTGATTGAATCATTGATTGAAAAAATCAAAACCCAGGTAGTTGAGCAGATTTCGAATGTGACGCTGTCAGAACTTTCCGATTCAAATCAGACAGCTAAGGATGCTGCAGAACACTTTGCTTACGATGACGACACGCTAATAGCTGCAGTTGGTATTCTTAGAACAAATGTGCTCCAAGATGTGGCACTTCGGGCCCTTGTTTCATTTGGAGATGCCGAAAATGTGCAAAAAGACGCTAGCAAATGGGTGAACGAAGAGGATTCGTATATCCAGATGGCCGTTGCTGAAATCAATAAAACGGCAAGCAATGTTATATCGGTGCTCGTTCATCAGCAGATGTCAGACACAGATGCTCTTGTACGTAAGATTGCGCCGGAGTTTACCGCGGATTCCATTCAAATCAGGAACGCTGTAAAAGCTACTCGTCAAGAACTTATCGCACGCATTACGGATATCGCTGTCTCTGAACTGGCACAAACGGACAAAGTCGCATCGGACTCCGCTGCACTTATTACAGACGATCACGATGCCGTTCAAAAAGCGGTTAGACTAACCGTTTCAAAGATGGTTGATGAAGTGATCAGCCTTACGGAGACACGTCTCTATTGCACGGACCGGATCTCAGAGGAAGCCCGTGGCCGCATGGCAAAGGATATTCCTACTGTTGTTCAAGCTGCTGACGTCCTTGAAAACATGTTGCTGGCTGAGGTGGCTTCTTATGCAACAAAACGACTATACGAAGTCGGACTAGCCTCCGAGAAGGCATCGTCGTTCCTAAAAGCAGATAAAGAAATTGAAGCTGTTAGAAAAGCTCTTATGAATAGTATCCTGGAATCAATCGCCCATTCATCGGCGGAGGATCTTGCAGATACCAAGGCGCTTGCAAAACGGGCATTCCACAAAGTGGATATGGATAACGAGTCTGTAGAAAAAGCAATCGAGCAAGTTAGAATCCAGCTCGTTACCGAAATCGCGGAAGCCGCTTCATCCAGAATCGTAGACATAGCCTCAGTTGCCAAAGAATCGCGTCTACTGATTCCTTCTACGAATTCAAATATGACTAGTGCGACGAATCGCGTCTACGACATGCTCGTCGAAGAAGTGGCCGAGAAAAGCTTGGCATTCGTTTCAGAGTCCGACAAGACAGCGTCGCTCGTCTTGGGCCGGATCCAAGAAGAAACAGAAGTTATTAATCGGGTGCAGGAAATTGTACACGACCAGATGATTGAGCGCTTGTTGGCTCATGCCTTGCAAGAAATTAAGGATAAGGTATCAGATGGCTCTCACGAAGCGGAGAAGGCATTTTTCAAAAACAGTATGCGAGTGTTTGCGGAGCCGAGTGCGGCCTCACGTTCGGAACAGCCTGCTCCATCAAGTTCAGTAGAGCCCGCTCCGTCAAGTTCGGTAGAGCCTGCTCCGTCAAGTTCGGTAGAGCCTGCGGCCATGGCCGAAGCATCCATTCCTTCTGAAGACTTACCACTCGAACCCGCCGCTGAAGCGACAATAGCCGAAGAAATGCCTTCGCACGATACGGTAGATTGGACGTTGCTTTCAGATATCAATGAGCCGGCCCAGGACGAAGTAAACGATGCAGAAGATCACCTGGATCTGAGCTCAAGCAGGGAGTCAGTTAACGAAAGTTCTCCGAGTTCAAGCACACCATCGACTGAAAAATCGTGGTCTGTCACGGAGTTCACGACCACAACGTCTACCGTAGAGTCCTTCCCAGCAGGAGACGGGTCTAAGGGCACGGCGCCAAAATTTGCAGATGTTCAAAAATCTATATCGGAACCAACATTTTACATGTATGGAATCGTATCGACTAATCAGGTAGCTGATTCGATGTTTGCCGGTATTGAAGGCCTACAGGAGCGTTCGGTAGTGTATTCATTGCCTTGCGGCAACTTGACGGCCATTGTCAGCAAGTTGACGGATCCGGCTTTTTCTCCGTACATGATCCGTAAGTCTATGCGGGACAACAACTGGTTGAAAGATCAGGTGCGTCACCATGCAGGTGTTCTTTCCGAAGCTAAAGGCTTGATGACCATCATACCGCTTCGTTTTGGAACGGTCTTCAACTCAGAAAATGGCATTCGTCGCTTCGTCGAGCTTCAGCGCTCAAAGATGATGGAAACACTTTCAAGACTCCAAGACAAGAGTGAATTCGGAATTTGCGTACTTTGTGACGCAGATCGTCTACGAGCAAGCGGGTTTGGCAAGGACGACGCTTTTGAAACCTCACTCCATGAGTTGAGCCCAGAAGTTGCGGATTTTATTCGAGCACAATCGAACCCCCAACAGTCATTTGCCGGCGGTTCGTCTTTGGACTCCGCAATGGCAAATATGGCTCGACGCATACATGCTCCGCTAAATGAGATGGCGTCAGAAGCCGTTTCTAAAGACATGCCAATCGGCTATTCTACTAGTGGTTCGAACGTGATTCTGAATGCGACCTATTTAGTACCGGTTGTAGGCGAAAAGAACTTTAGAGCTCGGGTAACCACGCTGGCCCAGGAAATGAGGGATTCAGGCATAACCATTGAGGTTAGTGGACCTTGGCCGCCATATCACTTTGTAGATGTGGATATGGGGGGCTCAGAAGAGTACTTCTCAACAGAAATTCCTGCCTAGATTCGAAAGTTTCGAAATCAGGGTTTGTTCAGCGCACGGCCTTCGGACGACGTCCGAAGGCCGTGCGTGTTTGTATTTTTAGGATCTAATGACGGTGAGTATGGGTACGAGCGCTCTGATGAGTTCACCATCTCGACCTTCTACTTATTGCCAAGTCCTCCGCTCTAACTTGTCCTATAACCTCAAACATGTCCTTTAAAATCGAGTCATTTATAGCGCGCAGATATTTGAGGGGCGCCGAGGGCCGATCGGAGGGGCGTCAATTTCTCAAATTGGTGACCTACATCTCTGTTGGGGGAGTAGCCGTAGGTGTGGCGACGCTGATTCTTGCTCTTTCTATTGTACGAGGGTTCAGCCAAGAAATTCGATCAAAAGTTATCGGTTTTGGTGCCCATGTTCAGGTTGAAAGCCTTAGAGACGCCCCTTTGGATGACTATAGTGAGCTACTTTCTTTAGTTCAAAGTGTAGAGGGGGTTGAAAGCGTCGCGCCGGTGATTCAGGAATTTGTTCTTTTAAGACGCAGCTCGGCTAACATCGAAGGGGTTTCGATTTGGGGTACGCAGGAGGTCCCTGATTACATATCCTCTTCAATGGTTGAAGGGGATTCAAATCTTGGCGTGGATTCTCTCGGGCGTCCAGGCATCGTGTTAGGGATGAAACTTTCCAAGTTGTTGTCTGCACCGGTAGGCACAACATTAACAGCATTTTCTGTTAACACAGACGCGGAATCGTCCAACATCTCGCCGCCGCGACTGTCGCAGTTTGTTGTCCAAGGTATTTATGAGACTTCGCTGGCCAACTTCGACGAGTTGTACGTGTTTGTCGCACTGGATCGAGCGGTACAATTATTGGACTATGAGCCAGACCAAGTGACTCGGCTGGATGTTAGAGTTCGCGAGGGACTCGACTACACCGATGCCGCAAACCAAATAGATGAAACGCTTGAATTTCCTGCCATCGCCCGTCCGATTACTGACGTTTACAGAAGTCTTTTTGCCTGGGTCAAACTCCAAGAGTCGATCATTCCTTTGGTCATTTCGATCATCGTCTTTGTGGCCTCGATCAATATCATAGGCACCTTACTGATGATCATTCTTGAGAAAACATCGGAAATGGGTATTCTTGCCAGTCTCGGTGCCACGGCCAAAACGCGACGAAGTATTTTTGTCCATTTGGGTTTATACGTCGGTTTCAGCG
>CALEEY010000326.1 GCA_937877085.1 uncultured Bacteroidota bacterium | reverse complement strand
CTCGTGGATCAGGAAAAACCAACGCTGTTGTTTTGTTGGCACGACGTTATTTGGACGATCGTTCGATTAATCGTGTATTTATCATTAGTCCTACGTATGATTCTAACCGCATTTTCGATCTGCTAGAACCCGCACAAGAAGACGTGTTTAAAAACATGCATTCATGTCTAGCTGATTTAAACATAATTATTGCCAAAGTGAAAGAAATGGTGGCGGAATATAAAGAATACGAACTCATTGCTGATATTTTTAAAGCATGGAAGAAATTTTTGCGCGGGGATGGCCCACCGTTGCCATTACCAAAGTACAACATTTTGGTAAGAAACCTGCGGTTTCTGCGTCACATGACCTACGACCTTCTCTTTTTTGACCCCTTTATGTAGGAAAATTTAGGCTTTAAAGAGCCCGAAAAAATTCCACGCCCAGCACCTTTGTTAATCATCGACGATATGAGTCATTCCGATTTGTATACTCCATCAAAAAAGAACGGATTCATCAATTTATGTTTACGTCATCGGCATTTATTTCAAGTTGGATTATCAATCTTCATGTTAGTACAGACATTTAAAACGGGTATTCCTAAATGTCTTCGTCAAAACATCCAGCAATTCTTTTTATGGCCAACACATGACATGTCGCAATTGGAAAGTATGTACGACGAGTTTGCCAACATGTGCACCAAAGAAGATTTTATGGAAATGTTTCAACGCGCTACCTCCGGGTCGCATAATTTCATGACAATCGATATGAATGCTCGAGAACCCCTTTTACGATTTCGAAAAAATTTTGATACCATGTTGCTTCCCAATCATATTATCAGCGAAGAAGAAATTGACGACATTCAGCACGAAACAAATCCAGAGCCCGAAGTAGAATCAGAGAAAAAAACTCCAAAGAAAAAACGGTTGAAATATGCTTGATCCATCCCGATACGCGTTAGATGCGGCCACGGTCGGCTTTCGAAAAAGAATGGGACTTGCAGTAGATTGGGATTCTTTCAACAATGCAATCCAAAATCAAACCGATGCCATTAAAGTACGAAGGGAATTAGAGGAAACAGCTGTGACGGAACTTCATGTTATGGGTGGAGAACGCTTTGGAATTGCCGGAAATGAAAAAACAAACACAGCCGCACGACAGGCAAGACAAATGAACGGGTATCCCTTACGGTCGTTTTTAGCCACTGGTGGAGCTATTGTAGTACCTCCAAAACATGGAGAAGGGTTGATGGCCACTCCAATGAATGTTGGATTAACACAATATACTCAATACAATGGTGTGGTGGGCAATTATGTGTCCAGTTTTACTGAGCCATTAAATGCGCCATTGGAAAATCAATCTATTCTATTAGGACGAGCAGGAATAAAAGCACGCAGTGAATCCGCTTCTGATCCATATAAAGCCATGCAATTTATGTTGAATATGCATCAATCGCAAGAACAAATCAACACAAATGCATTGGCACATGAAAATCTTCGAGGGTACAATCAACAAGGAAGTATGGCCGATCAAATGAAAGCCATGCAAGCCCCCATGGAAAAATCTTATCGAAAACGGCTATTTGAAGAAAAATACGCGGAGAATGTGAAAAAAAGAACTGCCTTAGGAGTTCCGCGCAATGAAATTGCTCCACGAACACCTCCATCAGTGTTTAAATTTGCTAACAGACCCTCTGGCAAGCCTCCATTAACAGCACCACCGAGCGCGAAATCCGGAAAGAAATCCGAAAGCTCCTCTCAGGCCTTCGCTGGCAGACCCTCTGGCGGGCCCCCATTAACAGCGCCAAAAGCCAAAGAACAGGCTACTATTGGCAGTGGATCTCTTCATTCTTCGTTAACTAGTTCTGTGAATAGTACTCCTCGTGAAACGACTCGAGACGAAGCCGGAATTCATGAAGTCATTAACAATGAACCCCTCCTCTCGCCCTTTGAGGAGGCAGTGGATCATAACGCTATACTTGAGGAAGCCACTTTTAAACATTATCAAGATTTGGTTGATACTTTACCCGATTCAGATAATGTCGCTTTTCAGAGCGCGTTTGATACGGAAATAGAGGCTCTAGGGTTTGGGGATGAAGAACCGCCGTTAGCTTTAATAAATGGTATTTTGGAAAAACTTCATACGCAATATTCAAATGTTTCTGCGCAAAATATGGAAAGAAGACGAGTAAATGAAATTACGAGACAGCAAAATTTGCATTCAACGTCTTTTTCCAACGATAATGATCCAAATGTAGTATACGAATTGGATCACCAAGCTCTTTCATTGAGTAATTCTATGGCTTCGTATGGTCCTGCCTTGAAAATGTCTCGACAAGAAACGGCTATGGATAAAAGACGAAATCCTCAAACCGACTTGCAACAAAATTATTCGTACCGAGCTACTCCTACGGGAAGTTTTTCGCAGCAAGATAGTAGTGCTAGTCCGAATGGAGTGATGTTTAATCTATCTGCTTCCCCCGTCTCGCGTCCATTTCAACAAGGAAATTCAGCTGAAAAGACTCCCGATCTAAACAAAGTGGCTTCACCAAATTTTGTATCCAACAGTTTTTCCTCTGTTAAAAACCTTTTTGGAGGTGGACAAGCTAAAATTTCTCCATCTTTGAACGAAAAATCACGATATATTTCAAAATTTAGCATCACTTCACCGGCAGGTAACAGTGTTAGGCAGACTAATGGAGTATAAGCTA
>CALEEY010000325.1 GCA_937877085.1 uncultured Bacteroidota bacterium | reverse complement strand
GCGATACCGTAACAAAGCCCGATCGGGGAATGTTGGAGGCCATGATGGCCGCCGAGGTGGGCGACGACGTCTTTGGAGAGGATCCAACGGCCCTGCGTCTTCAGGAAATGGTTGCCGATCTTTTAGGAAAAGAAGAAGCGTTGTTCGTTCCTACGGGCACCATGTGTAATCAGATCGCTGTTCGATTGCATACCTCACCATCGAACGAAGTGCTCCTGGATGCCGGTAGTCATATCCGCAACTACGAAGGTGCGGCGGCAGCGGCCCTCTCTGGCGTGCAGTTATTCCCCATTCAAGGAGAGCGAGGAATCCTGACGGCTGCCCAAGTGGAAGCCAGCATTCGAACTGGCCATGAATGGGAACCAATACCTCGCCTATTGTGCGTCGAAAACACCCATAACAAAGCGGGCGGAACGGTATATCCGTTGGAACGCCTCTTGGAACTCGGAGCTGTCGCCCGAAAGCACAACCTAGGATATCACATGGATGGCGCACGCATTTGGAACGCTGCGGTGGCATCAGGACAGTCGGAACGCTCCATTGCCGAGCCCTTCGATACCGTAAGCGTTTGCTTATCGAAAGGTCTAGGGACGCCTTTGGGGTCCGTATTGGCAGGTTCAAAGGAAATCATGACCCATGCCCGTCGCTATCGGAAGCTTTTTGGAGGAGGCATGCGTCAGATTGGGTTCGTTGCCGCGGCTGGTATATATGCGCTCGACAATAATCGATCGGCGCTTTCTTTAGATCACCAAAAGGCTCAAACACTGGCCCGTGGATTGGCTTCGTTCTCTTGCGTGTCCATTACGCTGGCCAATGTCGAAACCAACATCGTCATTTTTGATGTATCCGATGGCCGCACAGCGCCGCAGGTTCTGACCGACCTCTCCAAAAATGGTGTTCGAATGATCCAATTCGGCCCGACAACGATTCGTGCTACCACTCATCGTGACGTGTCGTTGGAAGACATTGAATACGCCCTCGAACGAGCTCAATCGGTCTTAAATTAGAGTTCTTTTACGCACACGTAAGCTTCTGCAGCATGGAATTCTGGCAATCCAAGACCATTTAGTCTCGCCGCCGTTCCCTGATTTCTATCCCTAGCCCGTTCCCAGAACTCTCTGATGTCGTAAGCGCCGGGATACATGGCACGGTCTTTCTGGCTTTCGTGCTTGAAAATAGCTTCAATTTTGCGATCTAGGTCGGCCTTGGACATGGGCAAATACACGTCTGCACGGTCTATTTCCCACTCTTGCCATGCACCACGATACAGCCAAACGGTTGGGTGGGTGGATTCTTTGGGATGCCGTTTTTTGAACTCGATCAGAGCCCTTTCGATGGCGAAATAACACATTCTGTGGGTGCCGTGAGGATCGGAAAGGTCCCCTGCCACGAAAATATGGGCCGGCATTTTTTCTTCCAGGATCGATAGGACAATCTGAACATCGGTATCCCCGATCGGCATTTTCCGAACTTTACCTGTCTTATAGAAAGGCATATCCAAGAAACGAGCGTGCTCCCGGCCCAACCGCATGACTTCAATTCCAGCGATGGCTTCCGAGTACCGTATAAAGGCTTTCACCTGCTGAACTTCAAGCGAATCCACATGCCCCGGTGGCTTCGACGTCATGGCAGTGCTCAAACTTTGCAGCTTTTCATGTAGGACGCTTACAGAGTCTTCGTCAATGAACACCCCCCCTGCCATCTCCATGAAACGTATGTAGCGTCTTACGTCTGAGTCGAAGACCGCAACCGATCCGTTCGTCATGTAAGCGACCGTAACCGCATTCTTATTCTGAACGAGGCTGTCCAGCATCCCTCCCATGGAGATTACGTCATCGTCCGGATGGGGGCTAAAAACAACGATCTCTTCTTTTAAAGGAAGGTCCTCTGAGTACCGAATCCGACGGCGCAAGCTTTCAAAAACGTGCTTACAAAGCTGATCGGTGTTTTGATGCAAATAAGCCAAACTGTGCAAGTGATGACGATGAAAATCGCCCTCATCAAGTCTAAGAATAGCTTTCCCAACTATTTCAGCGAGCCAGATTACGGCTCTAACCGATAATTCCTCGGTCCATTGAACGGGCCGAACTACCCATGGCGTTTTGATCCGGGTGAATTCCCTCGAGGCCGCCTCGTCGCAGTAGAACGTGACGTCCCGGTGCTTTTGAAGAAAGGAAGCCGTGATTTTGTTGGTTGGCTCTTCTTCGACCGCCTTCTTGATGATGGGGGCCTTGTGCTCCCCAGTCGCCATCAGAATGATTTCCCTCGCATCTAGAATAGTACCAACCCCCATCGTGATGGCCTCACGGGGTACGTTTTCATCGCCAAAAAAATCGCTGGCGGCATCTTTTTTGGTTATTTCATCTAGAATAATCAGTCGAGTGCGGGTCTCAATTCCCGATCCTGGCTCATTAAAACCGATATGTCCGCTTCGCCCTATCCCTAGAATCAAGAGATCCAATCCACCTGCCTTTCGGATCTTGTGTTCATAGGACAAGCAGTATTCCTCCACTTCCTCACGAACAATATCTCCCTTGGGTATGTGAATGTTCGCCTTGGGGATGTTTACGTGGTCGAAAAAATTCTCATGCATAAACCGGTGGTAGCTCTGTAGGCTATCCGGCGTCATGGGGAAATACTCATCCAGGTTGAAGGTCACCACATTGGAGAAATCCAGTTTCTCCTTGTGGTGCATAGCAATCAAATGCTGGTACACACCAATCGGGGTAGAACCTGTTGGAAGTCCTAAAACGACCTGTTTACCGGCCGCGCGTCTTTCCTCCATTAAGGATGAAATGCGCTTAGCAATCTGGAGGGAAAGTTGATCGGGTTGATCAAAAATGAGAACTGGAATTTTCTCGCGCTGGGAGCCTTCTGCCGTATTGCCCTCAAAAGGCTGACCGCTGTCTTGGGATGACATAATTTTGGTGTGAGAATGGTAAGTAGGGCGAAATAGAATAATACACTGCCGGTGAACAAGTTTGGCCGAATGATTGATAAAAGTTTGATTAAAAGACCTATCGCCGTAGGAATCGGTCCTACACTTTTTCCCGGACTTTCACCGACAGTCGTCTGCACGTCCATCCCTCGATTACTTACTTCAAATTGCAATTTATTGCGGTAGCCAATTTTGTGATTATTAATTAGGTGGGAAAAGCAAATGAACGGTCAATTAGCCACAATGGATGGTAATCAAGCGGCTGCGCATGTAGCCTATCGAACAAACGAAGTGATTGCCATCTACCCGATCACCCCCGCTTCTCCCATGGGCGAATGGTCTGATTTGTGGAGCGCACTGAGCGAGCCCAATATCTGGGGCACGGTGCCTCAGGTTATCGAAATGCAGTCTGAAGGAGGAGCTGCTGGAACCGTGCACGGGGCCCTTCAACTGGGCGCCCTGACCACCACGTTTACAGCCAGCCAGGGCTTGCTTTTAATGATCCCCAACATGTATAAAATTGCAGGCGAGCTGACCTGTACTGTTTTTCATGTTGCCGCGCGCAGCCTCGCGACCCAAGGCCTTTCCATTTTTGGAGACCATTCCGACATAATGGCAGCCCGCTCAACGGGTTGGGCCATGCTACTTTCTAATTCCGTTCAAGAGGTTATGGACTTGGCGCTCATTGCGCACGCTGCAACGCTGAAATCCCGCCTCCCCTTCATACATGCCTTCGACGGATTTAGGACTTCGCACGAATTACAGAAAATTGAAATTGTTAGCGACGACGTCATTTCCGCGCTAATAGATAAAAGTTATGTCCTGGGCCACCGGACCCGATCATTGACTCCAGACGCCCCCTTTATTCGAGGAACCGCTCAAAACCCAGATGTTTATTTTCAAGCGCGCGAATCTTCGAACCGGTTTTACGATGCAACCCCGACCATTGTACAGGACGAAATGGATACGTTCGCGTCCTTAACAGGTCGTCAATATCACCTATTTGATTACGTCGGAGCTCCAGACGCGGAAAGAATAATCGTTCTGATGGGTTCGGGAGCCGAGACGGTTGAGGAAACAGTCAGTTGGATGATGGATCAAGGCGAGAAGGTTGGGCTCTTAAAAGTGCGCCTGTTTAGGCCATTCTCCGTTCAGCACCTGCTGGAAGCTATTCCCCTTTCAGTCAAACGGATCGCCGTGTTGGACCGCACCAAAGAACCGGGTTCAGCTGGTGAACCACTTTATCAGGATATCGTGACCGCTTTTGCAGAATCGGCCGATTCCCGACCCGTTCCGCAGATTGTTGGGGGACGCTATGGACTGTCCTCCAAGGAGTTTACACCTGGTATGGTTCTCGGGATTTATGACGAGCTAAAACGAGATAAGCCTAAAAATCACTTTACCATTGGTATTGACGACGACGTCACGCACACCAGCCTTTCGTACGACGCTACCTTTTCAACCGAGCCAACGAGCGTTACGCGGGCTGTATTTTGGGGACTAGGAT
>CALEEY010000324.1 GCA_937877085.1 uncultured Bacteroidota bacterium | reverse complement strand
GCCATTTCCTCAGGTGAGCCATTTCCTCACAGGTGAACCGGTAGGGCCATAAATTCCAGTCGCACAAAAAAGGGGGCACTTAATTAAGTGCCCCCTTTTGCATCAAATCGAATAAAAACGATTTTTTTTGACGATTTACTTTTTCTTGAACTTGTTCCACACAAAAAGGAGAACCAGCGCGCCAATAACCGCGCTACTTAGATTTCCAATCAAGCTATCTGTGTAGATCCCAAGCATTCCACCTAGGAATCTGCCTATTACGGCGCCGGCAATACCGAGAAGCGTAGTCAATACGAATCCGCCGCCTTCTTCACCCGGCATAATGTATTTTGCCAACGCACCAGCAGCGAAACCGACTACTATTGTCCAAATTAGTCCCATAGTGTTCCTCGTGAATGTTAAAAGGGGGTTATACGGGTGAACCGTGCTAAAGGATACGCTTTCACTTTCTTACTTTCCTTCATATTCTCTGAGGACCCTCCGATGGCTCGTTAAAAGCGTAAACGATTTCTTTTGCGATCTTTCTGAAAACTGTTTGTCAAGTAAGTTTATTTAGAAACCCCATATGCCAGAAACGTTAGTTGTCTCTATATCCGGAATAAGAGGCGTCTTTGGAAACGGACTGTCCCCTGATATTATCGTCCAGTATGCCTCGGCGTATGGCGATTGGATTCTTCGAAATTGGAAGCCGGTAGCGACCAACTCTGGTGGACTCGGACATGCCGTGCAACCCGTAGTTGTGGTCGGCAGAGATGCCCGCGTTACCGGACAAATATGTTCTGATTTGGTAATATCGACGCTTTTGAGCCAGGGTATTTCCATAAGCGATGCTGGGCTAGCTACCACTCCTACGGTAGAAATGGCGGTGATAAAGGAGAAAGCACAAGGGGGAATCGTACTCTCCGCTTCACACAATCCGGCCGAGTGGAATGCCCTTAAGTTGCTCAACCAAGATGGCGAGTTTCTTTCGCCAACAGATGCCCAGTGGGTCATCGACCATGCGAAATCGTCCGAAAGAACCTGGTGCGCCTATGACCAGAAAGGGGCGGTTGTTCAGAGAGACTACCTCGAATATCATATTTCGAAAGTACTCGACCTCCCGGAAATAAAGCCACAAGAGATCCAAAAAAGAAACTTTAAGGTGGTTGTAGACGCTGTTAATTCGGTGGGGGGGATAGCGATTCCTGCTCTATTGCGCTCCCTAGGATTGAAGCCCGAAAATATCGTGGAATTGCATTGTGAACCGACCGGAATTTTTGCCCATCCGGCGGAGCCCTTGCCAGAAAATCTGACTGAAATTTGCGAAAAGGTTCGGGACGTTAAGGCCGACCTAGGTATCGTGGTAGACCCCGACGCCGACCGATTGGCCTTGATCGCCGACGGCGGTGTGTACGTTAGCGAGGAGCTAACACAGGTTCTGGCTGCGGCCTTTTGGTGGCAATACCACTCCGGCCCCTTCGTCACTAATTTATCCTCTTCGCGTGCCATTGAATTGGTGGCGCAGACCATGGGACAGGATACGTTTCGATCCGCTGTGGGTGAGATCAATGTGGTCGAGGAAATGAAAGCTCGATCGGCTGTGATCGGTGGTGAAGGAAACGGAGGGGTTATCCTTCCGGCCCTGCACTATGGAAGAGATGCTCTGGTTGGTGTTGCCATGATCCTACAATATCTAACTGAAAAAGGAAGATCTTTGTCTGACGTATTGGCTGAGATTCCGCCCCTTCATATGGTGAAGATGAAGACCAATATCGGGTCGCTAAATCCAGACACGTTGCTGTCCGCGATGGCAGAAAAGTACAAAAACGAGCGGATATCGACGATTGATGGGGTCAAGATCGATTTTGAAACGGGCTGGGTCCACATGAGAAAGTCCAACACCGAACCCATCATTCGAGTTTATGCGGAAGCCTCTTCAAAACAAGCGGCCGAAGGCCTCGGAAGACGATTTATGGAAGAGTTGTTAGCGGCTGGGTAGGATTATAAATCCTCGAAGCGCGCGTCTTCGATTTCTTTGGCCTTGGAAACTTCCGATTTGTATTGCGGCTGCTTGGAAATTTCTCGTTTAGTCTGGCGCACCGGTTCTGTAGGCCGTTGTTGCTCGATGGGGATTCCCCGTAAAGTCAAAATTAGATTCCCAAGAGCCTTTGAAGCATACCAAGCAATAAGAAGGAGCAAAAACCATTTAAACAGCATGTCTACAACAGGGGCGTTCTAGTGGGTGATGGATTGAAATACGTAGTTCCGGGGTGGCGAAGTTGCGCAATCTGGCGAATCAATTCGTTAAAATCGCTGGGATTCGATACGAAATCGATATTACTTGCATTGACAATGAGCAGTGGGCTTTGGTTATAGTGAAAGAAATAATGGTTGTAGGCTTGGC
>CALEEY010000323.1 GCA_937877085.1 uncultured Bacteroidota bacterium | reverse complement strand
CGATTGGAGTTAATTTTGATAGGCCCACGGCTGTAAACACGATCCTTCTCCAGGAATACATCCCTCTAGGACAACGAGTTACAGGATTTGTAGTCAAAGCCAAGCAGGGAGATGTTTGGACGGAAGTTGCCCGCGGAACGACCATTGGTAACCGCCGAATCGTTCGCTGGCCTAGCCTTGAAGCGGACGCCATTTCCGTTGATCTAACGGGAAAAGCGGCGCTAACCATTGCCAATATGGAGCTTTACAACGGTCCTGAGCGCTAAGTCTACTTGTTATTCGTTCTAGGCAGCTCTTTTATTCGGATATTTCGCCAACTCACGCCTTTGCCTTCCAGATTGGCATCTCCAATGCCGTGAACTTGTAAAGCGATAAACCCGCTTGGCGTCATAGAGTCAATGAGATCGGCAGCCAACACGCCGTTGAGCCACGTTCTCAGATGGGCACCGCGTGCTTCGATGCGCACATGATTCCATTGGTTTTGTTGAAACGCCTTCTGAGCAACTCCTCGTCCTTGGAGGTTGAAGAGCCACCCCCGGCGCCCCTCATCGTAAATACCGGCTGTCCAAGCGCGCTCCGATGGATCGATTTCAATTTGATATCCGTGGACCTGACCCTTGTTGTACTCGGGCAGACTTTCACTTCGAATCTGAATGCCAGAATTGAGCAACGGATCGACCAAAAACTCTAATTCGAGGATAAAATCAGCGTAATTCTTCTCCGTAGCGAGGAATGAATTCGGCGAGCCCATCACCGTTCGGCCTTCGATAGCCCCTTTATTGGCCCGATAGGTAGCTTTTCCGCCCAACTGCTTCCAACCAGATAACGATTTCCCATCAAACAAAGGCGTCCACCCCTCTTCGGAGGCGGCGAGTGTTTTTGAAGTCCAAGGCTTGCTACGGGGCAATCTTCGAATACTGGAAACCAAGGAGGTTGAAATTCCCCCGGATTGATTTCCCCACGCATTGCGGACATAGGTCAGCACGTCTGCAAGCTGCTGGTCCGTAAAAGCCATGTCCCGGACGCCTGGCATTTCTACCGCCATATCCGGCGCAGCGTACGGCGTACCATGCACCGAAATGGGTCCAGTTATGCCGTCCAATACTAATTTTACCAATCGCCCTTCGTCTTGTAGGACCCATTGTGACTGGAGTAGTGGGGGTGCGGTTGCTGGCAGGCCCTCCCCGTTTTGGCCATGACAGGTAGCGCAATATCCAGCATAAACCCCCTCTCCTCGGGCATAGCTACCGTCAAAGGAGGCCGGAAGCAATCGAACGTCGTCAAGATTTTTAACGAGGGCCATACCCGCCGCCTGAATGGAAGCGCGTCTAAGACGTTCGGTCCCTGAAGCTGGAGCAGCGGCAACATCTAGGAAGTGTTGTTCTTGATCTTCAAGGGAACCGACTATCACGTCGACGACGGCCTCTGACTCCGGAAAACGCTTCGCAAGGGCCCACTGGGCCGCAAAAGCCCTTTTTTCTTGGGTATCATAAAACGCAGGAAGCGATGCGGCAACATAGGTAGCAACCTCCGCCGAACTACTTCCGGCCATCCGTTCCAATAGTTTCAGCATGCGTTCGCCCCCAACGGCCCCCGCCAATTGCGCAACCAATCCTTGAACTTTGGGATGCGTCGATTTTGAAGCCATTTCAAGGGTCGCTGGGGAAAGTCGGCCTAACCCTTCGAGCGTCCACAACGCGTGTATGCGCGTTCGAGGGTCGGGTGCCCCCGTCGCTAGGGCGGACAGCGCCGTTTCCATTCGCGTGGCGCGACGCTCGATCAGCAGTCGCTGAGCGGCGTCGCGCCACCAGCCGTTTGGATGAGCCAGATGCCCCACCAGAACTTCGTCACTAGCTTGGCTAAGCCGGGGCATAGGCCCCAGCGGCGAGGCGCTCCACTTCACCCGATAAATCCGTCCGAGGCCGAGCGGGAGCGCCAATCCGCGCATTTCGATCTGCCGTTTGAGGTAGTCGGTCAGATACGTGCTATGCTGGATGATCCCGCGGTACATATCGATCAAAAAGAGACTCCCATCCGGCGCCGTATAACCATTTACGGGTCTAAAGCGCTCGTCAGTCGCCGTCAAAAACTCTTTACCGACGTACGGTTCGGTTCCCGTCACTTTTCCTTCAACATCGGTCAAAAAAACCCTTTTAACGAGGTTTGCCGCCGTTTCCTGCACAAAAGCGCTTCCCCGGAAGGCCTCCGGAAATTGGTCTCCTCGGTACACAGCGGGTCCGGCTGCCGATGTAACGTTGACCAGCCGGCCGGTAGAGTCCAAAACGCCCGGCTGATAGGCCCGATTCACGCCAGGAGTCACCCTTCGAGGATACGTTTTATTGGTCGCTCGGCTGGGGCCGTAAGGTTTTCGATCCGCCGAATCATGGTGCGGATTTAGCTGAACCGTGCTCGGCCGAACATCGTCGCCAAGCAGTGTCTGGCTGTTGTTATTGTAGAAAAGCCGCCCCCAATCGTCCTCGGTAATTCCCCACTGACCACGGTACTCTGTTGTTTCCTTCAACCAGGTGCCGTTTTTAAAACGGTATCGTTGGTCAGATTTGGCGCTGTAAACCCAATTGTCCATGGCTACGAGCAATCCATTGGGCTGATGCTCTGGATTTCCGCCGACCGCGTAGGTCGAGTCTACAACCGTGATCTTTCCCGCTTCGTACCCCTTTCGTTCCACAAAAAGCAGTAGTGGAGGCACCGCCACAAGAAGGCCTTTATTATAGACAGCTACCGCCCGAGGGAGAGACAAATTGTCCATAAATACCGACGATGCATCGTACGTGCCGTCTCCATCGGTATCTCGAAGCACCACTATGCGGCCTGCGGGGCCATCCGTCTTATCCCCTGCTGGGCTGACCATGTAATCTCGCATTTCCACGACCCACATGGCGCCATCTTCATCAAACGAAAGGGCCACAGGGTCCACCACGTCAGGTTCTGCAGCTACCAATTGAATTTCGAAGCCATCCTCAACCACAAAATCGGCCATCGCTTCCTGTGGAGAGCGTACCGGAGCGTCGGGAATGGAGTCGGGGTCAACGATATCCACGTCCATCGGAGCATCGCCCGAATCTGTCGTTGAGGTCGCAGGCGATCCACAGGCCGCTAAAAATAACGCGAGAGCGAAAAGAGAGAGGGCAACAGATTTCATTGAATCGGCTAGGCTGGTTTGGAAACCAATCTACGATATTCGTCGAAATTATTGCGTGTTGGGCCTACGGTGTGCAGGGAGGGCCAAAGGCAAGACGCAAGAACGGACGCTGAAAGACGTCCATTGCGGGGGTACTCTTTGGTGCTAAAAGGCCTAATTGTTCACGCGGACAAGGTAGATGCTATCCTTGCGGACAAGTTTACCCCTTTTCTGCTCAAAGGCTGCGAGGCGGTCGCCGTCGCGCATAAAAACGGTATCATCCGAACTAAAAGAATCGGATTCGCCCAGGGTTAGCTGACCTGCATCGTTAACGTCCCAAGTTGAGAACTCATCGTCATCCTCTTCATCAAACGCTTCGACTCGAACGCGAAGCGCGCCATCTTTACGAAAATCAAATCGGATATCGATTTCGTCCATGAATCCCCCAACGGCGCTGAGTGCGATCCGCTCAATGGCGTTATCCGCTTCCTTCTTGAGATCAAAAACCATTTGCCAGGTCGTGCCCTCCATATCCTTAGCATGTACTCGTTTTTGAGCGGTTGCGGAAGGCGCCAATAGGATGACAAGAAAGAGGGAAAGAATGGCCGTTTTCATCGATCGTAAGGAAAAGTGGAAAGTGGAATCGCGGATGTATAGCGTACAAGTCAGGATTTGGTTACAAAAGCTCGACTGACCACTTTCGCTTTAGTACATTAGAAGAAAATTTCTATGTGGTACACGGGATGAGAAGTATGTTTCTGAGCAGGGTCCTTGTTGTGGGCTCTCTTGTAGCTGGACTTACCCTAAGTGGTTGTAAGCAATCCATGGATCAATCAAAAATTATGTCTCCAGGCATTACGGTCTCCGAATTTGGCGTATTACCGGATGGACGAGCGGTTTCGCTATTCACTGTTCAGAGCGCGTCGGGGATGGAAATGCGCGTCACGAATTACGGCGGAATTATCGTTTCGCTTACGGCTCCCGATCGGAATGGAGTCCAGGAAGACATCGTACTGGGTTTCGACAATCTCGAGGCTTACCTAGCATCGAGCCCGTATTTCGGGGCCATCATTGGTCGGTATGGCAATCGGATTGGGAAGGCGCAGTTCGACCTAGACGGAGCGACCTACACATTGGCCGCCAATAATGGCGAAAATCATCTGCACGGGGGCATCGCAGGATTTGACAAAGTGCTTTGGGATGCCGCGCCGTTTACGTCGGGCGAAGATTTGGGACTCGTGTTCTCTTACACGAGTCCCGATGGGGAGGAAGGGTATCCGGGAACACTAACAGCAAAAGTCACCTATTTGCTCACTTCGGACAGTCGACTAAGCTTCACCTACGAGGCTACTACCGACAAAGCGACGCCCGTAAATCTTACCCAGCACTCGTATTTCAACCTGGCGGGTCCCTCATCCGATTCCATCCTCGATCACGAATTGATGATTCCAGCAGACCATTTCACCCCCATCGATGCCGGATTTATTCCAACCGGACTCATTCAATCGGTGGAAGGCACCCCCATGGATTTTCGGACGCCCATTTCCATCGGGTCTCGCATTCAGGCCGAAGACCAACAAATTGCTAATGGGTTGGGGTACGATCATAACTTTGTGCTTACCGACAGCAGTTCCAGCCTCAAACTGGCCGCGCGGGTGCTCGACAGAAAAAGCGGCCGCATCATGGAAGTGACCACGAACGAACCAGGAATTCAGTTTTACGCAGGTAATTTTCTAGACGGGACCTTGATCGGAAAGGGCGGGCATGTCTATCCTTATAGGTCGGGTTTCTGTCTGGAGACGCAACACTTCCCTGATTCTCCGAATCAACCAACCTTTCCGTCCACTATTTTGAGGCCAGGCGACGTATACGCCACGCAGACGGTCTATTCCTTTTCAACCGACGCTGAGTAATCGGTCGAGAATAAAACTCTTTGCGTCCACGACGTATCGTCCATACAGCCTAATCTTGTGAAAATGATTATCCAACCCACCAAACTTTTCTTCCTTTTTATCCTGGGCGGGAGCCTGGCTTTGGCAGGCTGCGCATCGCACGAAGAAGAAAAACATGAGGACGAAGCTCATGCTTGGGCGTACGAGGGCGAAAGTGGCCCTACCCATTGGGGGGCGTTAAATGCTGAATGGGCAGTCTGTTCTGAAGGAACCGAGCAATCGCCCATCAACCTGACCTCGGCGGTAGTTTTTGAAATTGATGACCCTGTTTTTTCCTATCAGGACGCACCGCTGAGTTTGATCAACAATGGCCACACGGTCCAGGCAAATTTTGCGGCTGGGAGCAGCATCACTGTCGAAGGTATTGACTACCAATTGCTTCAGTTTCACTTCCACAGTCAATCGGAGCATAGCGTAGATGGGGTTTTGTTGCCGATGGAATTGCATCTGGTTCATCAATCATCAGACGGTACGTTGGCTGTCGTTGGATTATTGATTGAAGAGGGGGCATTTAACCCGAGTTTCGATTCCATACTGACTTCTCTCCCGGCCACAGAGGGGGCAACGAATGATCCGGCGGGCGTAACCATCAATGCTCTTTCCTTGTTACCAGAACAGCGCACTACTTATCGATATGCCGGGTCGCTGACAACGCCTCCGTGTTCACAAGGAGTCGCCTGGATGGTAATGACCAGCAAAATCCAGTTATCTGCCGAACAGATTGCACAGTATACAACGCTGTTTCACGGTACCAATCGGCCAATTCAGCCGCTTAATTCTAGGGTGTTGGTACAAGACGCTTCCTAGAAGCAGGGCCGAGTTACTGCCGCTCGAACCCCCATCTAAAAATCTCCTGCATGAGCCTTCCGAACATTGAAGCCGTTCTATTTGACCTAGACGGGCTGCTCGTCGATAGCGAGCAGGCGTGGAATCGAGCGCGGCAGGAATTGGCAATCGAGTTTGGCAAAATCTGGAGTGAATCCCAGCAGCGCGCCCAAGCAGGGGTCCACACCGAAGTCTGGGTTAGCCATGTGCGGGCCTGTATTGGAGGGGTGCTTTCTACCGAAGAGGTCCAAAAGCGCATTGTTTCGTCTATGGAGGCCTATTATTTGGCGGGCGAAGTTCCGCTCCTCGAGGGGGCGCAGGAATGCGTGCGGTTCTGTACGCAGCGTTTTAAAACGGCTCTGGCCTCGGGTTCGCCTCGGCGGTTAATCAATGCAGCCCTGAAGGGGGCCGGGTGGGAAACGACGTTTGACGAGGTCCTATCGAGCGATGAAGTAGCTAACGGCAAGCCGGCGCCCGACGTTTATGCCGAAGTGCTTAGGCTTTTAGGGGTTCGTCCGGAAGCCGCCCTCGTTTTAGAAGACTCGGGCGCCGGCATTCGCTCAGGAAAAGCAGCAGGATGTTTTGTGGTAGCCGTGCCCAATCCAGAAACGAACCCTGGTCCGACCGCCTTGGCCTTGGCAGATCTAACGATCCGATCCTTGTCCAATTTTAAAAGCCTTTTCCCGGAATAGCCCCAATAGGAATGAAAAGACCCTTTTTACCCCACGTCCTTTTAGTGACACTGGCGCTAACGTTGGGCGCTCAAGCAAGTTTTGGGCAATCGAACCGTAGAAACGCACAATCTGCACGGGATGCGTGGGCGAAAAAAGGGGCAACTACAACGTATTTCGCTACAGACTTTGACCTGCAGCTCGACGATGGTACCCAAACAGCCATCAGTCTTCGAGCGCACGAAAACGGATTCGATTTTGCGCCTGGGGAATGGGCATCGGCTCGGGCCGACACCGGTTTTTACCATTTGGGAGACCTAAATATTAGGACTCGGACTGCCGGTGGAAATTGGGAAACGTTTTCGTCAGCCCATAAAGCGTTCAGCCTAGGTTCGGCAGCGAAAGAAGCGAATGCGATTGCGTCAGCCGACATTTCTGGGGCTTTTGAAGGAAGCGGGCTGCGGATTGTGCGGTTTTGGGAAGCAACTGGCGGTGCGCTAGGGCTTCGGTTTAGTCTTCAGAATACCACCGCAGGGCCCATAGAAATCGGAGCATTGGGCATTCCTATGGTGTTCAACAACATCATGCACGAGCGCACGCTCGAGAAAGCGCACGCCATGAACTCCTTTCATGATCCGTATATCGGCCTGGATGCAGGATACGTTCAGGTCGTTCGACTCGATGGACTTGGGCCTGTGCTTCTGGTGGTCCCAGAGCACGCCACCCCTTTTGAAGCCTGGCGGCCACTTCTTGACGATCGAACCCCCCGTGGGATAACGCACGAAGGGTTGTATGAATGGATGCCCCACAGCAAGGCGTATGCTGAAAATGAGTGGTCTGCCGCGGAGCCTTGGAATGAACCCACTTCGTTTGTTTTGAATCCAGGGGAGTCCCGTAGTTATGGCGTCCGGTTCTTGCTTGCCCCGGATGTGAGGCACATTGAGGATCGATTGCAAGCGGACGGGCAGCCCGTTGCGGTTGGCATTCCGGGGTATGTTGTGCCACAGGACACGGATTTCAACCTGTTTATATCCTCTCCTTCGGCCGTGGCATCCATCGAAGTTGAGCCAGCGGGAGCGCTCGTGTTGGAAAGCGAAACGTCGCCATCACCCACGTGGACCGCCTATCGGGTTAACGGAAAGACCTGGGGACGAGCCCGGGTTACGCTACAATTTGAAGATGGTCGAAAACAAAGCATTCAGTACAAAGTGATCAAACCTTCCGCACAGGTTGTGGCCGATATGGGTCGGTTTTTGACCACCGAGCAATGGTTTGACGTTCCCAACGATCCTTTTGGGCGGTCTCCTTCGATTATTAGCTACGACTATACCAATAAGCGGCAAGTAACCGAAGATTCCCGAGCATGGATTGCCGGCCTTGGCGATGAAGGAGGAGCAGGATCGTGGCTCACGGCCGCCATGAAGCAACACATTGCGCCGGACGCGGGAGAACTCCGCAAACTGGAGCGATTTGTGGATGAAACCCTTTGGGGTGGACTGCAATACAGCGAAGGGCCACTCAAATACGGTGTTCGCAAGAGTCTTTTTTACTATGCACCGGATACCATGCCGAAAGGCACATACAGCGATTCGATTGCTTACGGAAGCTGGTCCAGCTGGAGCAAAGAACACGCCGAAACGATCGGTCGGTCGTTCAATTATCCGCACGTTGCGGCGCTGTATTGGACCATGTACCGACTAGCCAGAAATAATGTCGGTCTCGTTCAGAATCACGAATGGTCCTGGTATTTGGAGCAGGCTTTCCAGACGGTCGAGGCCATGGTCCGATATGCACCGGAGTACGCAGAATTTGGCCAAATGGAGGGTACCGTGTTTCTTCGCCTTCTCGAAGACCTAAGGCGCGAAGAATGGACCCCACAGGCCGATACACTGGAAGCATCCATGCGCTCTAGGGCCGAAGTATGGCATAAAATGGCCTTCCCTTTTGGGAGCGAAATGCCTTGGGATTCGACCGGCCAAGAAGAAGTCTACGCCTGGACTTCCTTCTTTGGTTTTGACGACAAAGCCGCCGTAACCCTCAACGCCATATTGGCCTACATGCCTACAATACCGCATTGGGGATACAACGGAAGTGCCCGCCGGTATTGGGATTTTTGGTACGGTGGGCACCCAAACACCTCCCGGCTAGAGCGGCAACTCCACCACTACGGTTCGGCCATGAATGCGATTCCTGTTTTGTCTGAATACAGAGATCATCCGGACGATTTATATCTGTTGCGGGTTGGATATGGTGGATTAATGGGAGCGCTTTCGAATGTTACCCAAGACGGCTTTGCACCTGCCGCTTTCCATTCGTACCCCTCGACCCTGGCGATTGACGGGTATTCGGGAGATTACGGTCCGGGATTTCTTGGGTTTGCCATCAATAATGCGTCCTATTTGGTTAAAGACGATACGTTTGGCTGGATCGGATTTGGGGGCAACGTCACGGCGACTTCTGCGAGTTCTGCGAGTTCTGCGGGTTCTGCGGGTTCTGCGAGTTCTGCGACTTCTGCGACTTCTGCGGATTCTGCGGGTTCGCATGCCTCTATGGATGTGCGTTCCCCCAGCCTTCCATTATCCAGTCGAGTCACACTTTCCCCCACCGACGCTGCCCGATTTCGGGTGTATGTGGCGCCCGCTGGGATTTGGTTGGAGCTCGATGCCGGTAGGTTTACGTCGGTCGTTTTCGATGAGGAGACGAAGTCTATCGAAATTGAACTAGACGGCCCAACGGCAAGCGCGCCGGTCGCTCGTTTACGGTATTCAACACCGGGATCCAGCCTCCAGTACGTTGTAGAAGACACTTTTTCAGTAGAACACGGCGCCTACGTGGTTGACTTGTCTAAACAAAAAGTCTTGACCTTACGGGTGAAATAGGGCTCAGTTTGGGACCCCGAAAGCCTTTTGCCGAGGATGGAAGAGCAAGAGGGCTCATTCCTGGCCATAATAAGCCTTTTCGCCGTGCTTGCGGGTCCAATGTTTTTGAATGAGGCTGTCCTTGATGGGGGCCGCATCTGGGTTGATCTGCTCAGTCAGGGCAGCCATCCGCGCAATTTCTTCCAAGATGACGCTGTTGTAAACCGCCCGAGTTCCACTTTTCCCCCACGTAAACGGGCCATGTCCCCCCACCAATACCATTTCGACTTCGGCCGGTGAAAGGCCATTTTGAGAGAAAAAAGCTACGATTTCCCGACCAGTTTCGATTTCGTAGTCCCCGGCAATTCGAGCGTCCGACATGAGCGGCGTGCAGGGAACGGGGAGGGTCAAATGATCTGCGTGGGTGGTGCCATAAACAGGAATGGAGCGCAGAGCTTGGGCCCAGGCTACCGCATAGGTCGAGTGCGTATGGCAAACGCTCTCAATACGGTCGAAGTCTCGGTATAAAACGGCGTGCGTATTGGTGTCGGATGAGGGCCTAAGCGCACCCGAAACCACCTTCATATCGAGGTCGACCAACACCATATCTTCGGTTTTCAACGAGGCGTAGGGCACGCCCGAGGGCTTGATCGCAAAAACTCCCGCTAAACGGTCCAATACGCTCGCGTTGCCAAAGGTTGAAACAACCAGTCCGGCATCGTTTAGTGCCAGGTTGGCCTCGTATGCTTCCCTCTGTAATGCGCCGAAATTATGTGTTGAGATGGCCATAATAATATTTGAAACGTTTCAATAATTTGAATATACTGAAATCCGGGCACGACTCGCTCTCCAGATAATCGCATCTGTTTAGAAGAAATGCCACTGTTTGGACTCGTTATTTAGACCCTGCTCCATTTTTAAAGGCTCCGATCCATGGCTCGTCGCACTACACTAGGATTTTTTCTCTGCTTAATTTCGCTGTTTGCGGGGTCGAATCTGGCGGCAGCCCAGCCGTGGACCGAGGACAATGCTCGGTCGGAAGCCGCCAATGTGGTTAATCAACAGGTGTATGCCTTTGCCCTGAGCGATGTCCGCCTGTTAGACGGTCCGTTTTTGACGGCCATGAAAAAGGATGCCGAATATTTATACTCGCTCGATGCCGACCGGCTTTTGCACGGATTTTTTACGGAGTCTGGCCTCGAACCCAAAGCAGAAGGGTACGGTGGATGGGAGCGCGACGGGTTAGGGGGCCACACGTTGGGCCACTATCTGTCCGCTACCTCGATGTATTATGCAGCATCCGGCGATGAGGAGATCCTCCCTCGCATTCGGTACATCGTCTCCGAAATGGCACGAATTCAGAAGGCTCGGGGCGACGGATATGTGGCGGCCATCCCCGGCGGCAATGAGTTGTGGGCAAAAGTTCAGGCAAAAGACATTACGACTTCGGGTTTTCGGCTCAATGGGGTCTGGGCGCCGTGGTATACCCTGCACAAACAGTTTGCGGGGCTCCTCGACGCTTATTGGAATACCGGAGATACCGAGTCCCTTGAGGTCGCCAAACGCCTCGCTGATTGGGCCATTGAAATCACAGCGCCGCTAGACGCAGCCGACTGGCAAAAAATGCTGGTGTGCGAATACGGAGGGATGAACGAGGCGCTGGCCGATTTATATGGAGTGACCGGCGATGCGAGGTATC
>CALEEY010000322.1 GCA_937877085.1 uncultured Bacteroidota bacterium | reverse complement strand
GCCGATTCTATTATGTATTCGATTCGGGAGAAATCGTCGATTTTCGTACCCCAACTCTGCCGGCCAAACGCGGCTTCATCCAAAAACACTTTTTCGATCCCGAATGGGTCATTCCGTGCTTGGATGGCCGCGACTTTCTTCAAGCTTGGAATTCCAATCGGAGATTCCGCACGTATGAGTTGTGCTTCTTCACTGCTTAAAAACGCGGCTAACTTTACGGCCCATTCGCGGTTTGGGCTACTTTTGGCCACGCTCCATCCAGCTGCGTAAATCACATTTGATTTTTGGCCTCCAACGGGCGTTGGAAGGGGAGCCACGCCCACATCGAGATCCCCGCTTTGAAGGTAAGCCCGCATCCGAACGTAGGCCCACCTTCCGCTTGGCATCATGCCAAGTCGTCCACCATAAAACATGCCTACGGTCCCTTGGATTGCGCCTCCTCGGCTGTTTCCGACGCCCACTAGGGGGGGTGTGACTCCGTATTTCACCCGTAAATCGACCAAATATTGAAAGGCTTCAAGCGTTTGGTCCGAGGTCAATGCTCCATGTGTGGCGGTGCCGTCTGGGTTGAATAAATCGCCTCCGTTTGTCCAAATCCACGGCTGCCAGAGGTAAAGCTTGTTGTCAAAAGCCGTCCCGAACTGGTCGGGTTTTCCGTCCCCATCCGTGTCTTTTGTCAAGGATTTGGCCGCCGCCAAAAAATCGTCCCACGTCCAGTCGGCCGAAGGGTAGGGAAGGTTCGCATTTCGAAAAAGGGCACGGTTGTAGTAAACCAACAGGGGCGTAAAGTCTTTTGGGAAGGCCAACAACTCACCATTATTGACGAAAACGGCCCGTACGGATGGAAAATAGTCCTCTGGAGCGATACCCGTCTGAGCCTCATACGGGCTTAAATCAACCAAGAGGCCACGATTCATGAGGGCCGGAATGATGGGGCTGTCCAGTAAGAATACATCGGGTACCGTGCCAGCGGCGTAGGCAGCAAGTATTTTCTCTCGGTACCCTGAAGGGATCGACTCGTGCTCCACCCGAATCTCAGGATACATTTCCATAAACCGGGCGGCCATCCGCTGTTCGAGTTCAAATTCTTCGGCGCTGGCCCACGTGGCTACCCGAAGCGTAATATGGGGTGGGCGCTCCTTTTGGGTGGCCGCGCTCGCTGGGCTAGGAGATTGGTTTTGAACCTGCGCGAAGAGGCGAACAGGAATAATCGAGATCAACAAAACGGCAGCCGCCATTGACAGCCGACCTAAAAAAGCACCTGTCGAACCGTTCATTCGACCTCTGGATCTTTTGTGGGCTTATTTTCAGCTTTCTTTTGGGTTCTATTTTTGCTCTGGACTTTGGATGGTTTTTCAACCTTTTCTTCCGTCCGGACCCCGTCTTCTTCATTAACCCCGTCTTCTTCATTAACCCCGTCTTCCTCGTGAATCCCCTCTTCATTATGAATCCCATCTTCCTCATGTATCATCGCGCCGGGGCCTATCGTTGTAGTCCACCACCCTGGACGCGCTTCAAAATTCGTTTCGTACGCATCGACCACCTGTTCTGCATCCACACTAGTAAACGCAGGGGAGGTAAGGGCGACGGCAGCTCCGCCCCATCCTGCTCCTGACAGGCGGGCGCCAAAAACAGATTCTTTGGCGCAAAGCTGGCTGACTAAAAAATCTAGTTCCGGACTAGAATTTTCGAAAAGGGAACGAGAACTGTGGTGGGACGCATTTAAGAACTGGCCGGCTGCGGAAAGATTGCCGGCATGTAAAGCGCCCAAAAACGCTCCCACACGCCGTTGTTCTTCAATAACATGACGCGCTCGGCGTACCAGTACTTCATCCATGATTATATCATAAGCTTTGATATCCGAGGGATGAAGATGGGCCAGGTGGCGTATACCGGGGATAACCTTCGAAAGCGCAATGAGGGCATTTCGGCATTCACGGTGCCTGACTTCATACGGAGAGTGTCGAAGTTCATGCCGAATATGCGTTCGGAAGATGAACAACCGGGCCGCTTCGGCAATCTGAAAAACGTGGTGTCTCCCGGAACTGGCATCCAAGACAATAAGGCTATTCGTTTTTCCGAAACCTACAACGGTTTGATCCAAAAGGCCACATGGCACCCCAACGTAGCGGTTTTCCGCTCGATGGCTCAGTAAAACTAAAGCGGCCATGGGCAGGTTGAGGCCAAGTATCTTGTTGAAGGCAAGTGCCGTTGCCATTTCAAAGGCCGCGCTGCTCGATAGCCCTTCTCCGGTAGGAATCGCGGAGTTTATGGCGAGATCAAACCCTAAATCATGTGATCCAAGCATTCTGAACTCATCAAAAACACCCAGAGCATAGGAGGTCCAGTGGGGCAGCGTTTCTGTGGTATAAGAACGGACGCTTGTTTCGACGAGTTCGGCTTCATTTTGACTGAAAAGTCTGATTTGCTGGTCCTTTCGGAGTCGTAGAGCAACGAAGAGTCGCTTCTCGACACATGCTCCGACAACCGTTCCACCATTATAGTCGGTGTGGTTTCCAATGACTTCTACGCGGCCCGGAGCCGAGGCCACGACGGTCGGCGCACAGTTAAAATGATCGTGGAAAATTTGATGTATCAGGTGCATAACTAAAAATCGTGCTTCTAAGTCATAATCGCTACTTTCAAACCAACCGATTTGAAGAATCGAGTAGGACGTAGTTCTAGCACAACCACCGTCGAAGTCGGTCGTATACTGCCGCCAACATCATTGCTGGGAGAAGCATGCTTTCGTACAAAACGTTTGAATCGGAAAAAGGAACGGACTGGGTCGTGTTTGTGCACGGTGCTGGGGGTAGTTCGGCCGTTTGGTTTAAGCAAATACGTGCTTTTCAGAAGGAATTTAATGTGTTATTGGTGGATCTGCGAGGACACGGAAGGTCGAACGGGTACCATGGAGACGGATCCAAGTACAGCATCGAGGCCATTAGTAGTGATATTTTGGAAGTCTTGGACCGTATAAAGATTGATTCGGCCCATTTCGTGGGGGTCTCGCTCGGAACGATTTTAATTCGATCTATTATTGATATGGCCCCAAATCGAGTTAAATCGGTGATTTATGCGGGCGCCGTGGTCGGTTTTACGGCCATTGCCCGCGTTTTAATCGTTGCGGGACAGGCCCTCAAATACATGGTCCCGTTTAAAACGCTGTACGCCATCTTTGCCTGGATCATCATGCCAGGCAAAAAAGCGGTAGAGGCTAGGAAAGTTTTTAGGCGGGAAGCCAAACGCGTGGCTCCAGAGGAGTTCCGCCGTTGGCTCAGGCTAATTCCCGAGGTAGACAAGAGACTACCAAAATGGGCGTCAGAGATTTCAACTCCTCGTTCCCTGTACCTCATGGGCGGAAAGGACTACATGTTTTTGCCCCCAGCCCGAGAGGTCGTGAACAAGACACCTCATTCGTTCCTTAAGGTTATATCGGGCGTAGGTCACGTTTGCAATATTGAACGCCCGGAGCGGTTTAACGAATTGGCCATTTCCTTCTTGATGGAGTGGCCCGGTGAGTCCGGTTTGGAAAATGGTTGAAAAAACCATCTAGAATGCGCAAATAGGGGCTTATTTTGATCTGGTGACGGTGAACGATACGAGATCGCCCAAGGAATTTCTGGCATCACTCTCTGGCAATCGTTCCAATAATTGATGCGCCTCGGACGCAAAACTCAACATTTTTTCAGTCGCATATGTGGTGCCTCCAGAGGACTCAACAAAGGTGGCAACCTCCCGAATGTCTCTCTTCGATTTCCCTTTTTTCCGGACGATGTTCAGGATGCGCTTTTTTTCCGATTTAGAAGCCTTACCCAGCGAGTAAATCAGAGGCAGGGTCATCTTTTTTTCCTGCAAATCGATTCCGAGTGGTTTTCCGATATCCTTTACGCCAAAATCGAATAAATCATCTCGGATCTGGAACGCCATTCCCAATGCTTGCCCGAAATCCTTGAACAGCAAGATGGTGGCTTCATCGGTCGTTGCAGAGGAGGCTCCACACGAAGTACAAGCCGAAAGAAGGGAGGCCGTCTTGTCAGAAATTATCTGAAAATAGGTGGCTTCGTCGATGTCCAATTTTCTGGCCTTTTCTATCTGCAGCAATTCGCCCTCGCTCATGCGTTTGACCGCATCGGAGACAATATGCAGCAGTTGATAGTCTTTGTTGTCCAAAGCCAACAAGAGGCCTCTGCTCAGTAGAAAGTCGCCCAATAAAACGGCGATTTTATTCTTCCAGAGCGCGTTAATAGAAAACATCCCGCGTCTTCTGTCGGAGTCGTCCACCACGTCGTCGTGAACGAGTGTCGCGGTGTGAAGTAACTCTACCAGCGCCGCTCCCCGATAGGTAGATTCGACAATCCCTCCGGCTGCTTTCGCCGACAGTAGCACCAATAGGGGTCTCATCTGCTTACCCTTTTGGCGCAACAAGTACTGAATGACCTGGTCCATGAGAAAAACTCGAGACCGCATGGCCCCCCGGAAATACCCCTTAAAATGCTCCAATTCCGCTTCAATCGGACGTTGAATGCCTTCCAGCGAGAGTTTTCGACTAGAGGTATTTGCTACAATTATCGAGGGTTCAATTGTGGTCATACGTAAGGGTTGCGATTCAACGGAAGCCAGGCCTCTGTGACTCATTAGGGTCTTGGCTTATTTGAATTGATAATCGGTACGGCGAAGTAAAAACAGAAAAAAGGGCACTCCAAAAATAGCCGTTACTATTCCGACGGGCAATTGTTGGCCCGGAAGAACGCTGCTGGATAGCGTATCGGCAATCACCAAAAATAAGCCCCCGGCCACAAACGAACCAGGTAAGACAAATCGATGATTGACTCCCATAATGCTTCTCACGGCGTGAGGGATAATCAGCCCGACGAATCCAATGGCTCCAGAAAGGGCAACCAAGGTTCCGGTTACCAGCGCCGATATCACGATAAGGAGTTTTTTGATCGATTCCACCTTAATTCCCAAGGACCGAGCCGGCTCTTCGCCAATTAACAAGGCATCTAAGGACCTTGAAATAGAAATCAAAACGAACGCGGCCAAGAGGGTTACAACGGTTGCAACAGGGAGATCTGCCCAGGTAACCTTATCAAACGAACCCATGAGCCAAAATAGAACGGCTCGCATCTTATTTAGGTCGGGCGAAGCAAATGTGACAAAGGACGAAACAGCGGCCATTAACGACGCCATGGCGACCCCTGCTAATAGCAAGCGAGAAACGGATAGGCTTTTACCCGATCGGGCCACTAAATACACCACCGTAATGGAGAAAAGGGCCCCCAAAAATGCGGCAAAGGTTATGTCGAGCTGGGAAACGATAAAAGTGGGCAGCAATCCGAGATAAAATAGAGATGCTCCGGCCGAGGCTCCGCTCGATACCCCCAATATATATGGTTCGGCTAACGGGTTCCGAACCAATGCTTGCATGGCTACTCCAATGATGGAGAGGCCACCCCCAACAACAAAAGCAGCCAATGCTCTCGGAAGCCTGAGTTGCAAAATAATTTTGAGCGTCGGCGTTGGATCAGTTTGGGCTAACGCGAACAATTCATGGGTTAGCACCCGGAAGGAAGTGGCTAGCGGAATATGAACGGATCCAAACGCTATGGAAAGGCTCAGGACGGGTACGACGGCCAGCACGAGGGCAGCTAATATGAAAACGTTCTTTCTCACAATGTTGGAAAAAGATCACGTAACAACTCGGGATGCGCTTTCCCTGCCATTAGGTAGGCCGCGTCCACATTTCTTGGACCGGGTCGCAGGATCAAATTCTGTGGGATAGAGAAGACGGAGCCAGATTTGATGGCTTTCAAATCGCTCCACGTTGGGTGATGTTTAATAAGATCAGAGGCCTCAAAATCGTCGCCAAAGGTTCCAAAAATTATTTCCGGGTCTTCCATCAATACCCATTCGTCCGAAAGTGGCGCATTCGTTCCAATAGTAGCCGTAGCAGATTCAACTCCAGCCCACGCTAACAAATCTTGGACGTAACTCCCCTTACCAAAGGAATAACTGGTTATTTCAGAAATCAAAAAGATGGCTGTAGGACGCTTAGGCACGTGTTTCGTTATCGAAATCAAGCGGTCGACGTCTGCTTGAAGGGAAGCCTTTGAAGCCGTTGCTACCGAATCCGTGTCCAACAACGCCCCTGCAGTGGCAATCGATTCTGAAACGGAGTTCCAGGTCGTTCCATCAAGAAAAAATACCTTAATGTTTAAGGCGTCAAACACCTTAACGTTTTGTGGGTCATTGACTTGCGACGATGCGATTACCAAATCTGGAACAAGCGCAACAATGGCTTCAAAATCCATCGGTAACACCGAAAAACGAGGCAATTGACCGATGGCGTCTGGGTAGTTGTCGACATTACTTACCCCAACAAGCTTGCTCAGTCCGCCGGCTGCCACGACAATCTCCGTTGCCCCCGGCGATATAGTCACGACTCGGTTCACGGGCTGATTCAGTTGAACCGTTCTGCCTAAGGCATCCGTAATCCCGCCGGATGCAGTCGCCGTTTCGTTTCGATCTTTTTCAGCCGGACCACAAGATGCTGCTAAGAACAGGATCGAAAATATAAAAAATGGAAATCCCCGGCGAAAAGACATCATCAATAGCGAGTTCAAGAAAAAAGTGACGTCAAGATAGCGAATACACAGAGATCATCGGATAAAATTGATGGTAATCTTCTTAGATTCCGGAAAGAATTTAAATCGAATCAATGGCTTTGGCACATATCCCAGTAACCCCGATTTCGGAGTTAAAGATTCTTCCCGAAAACATTTTGGTGATTTTCAACCCTGCCGCTCGATCTGGCCATCTAGCAGGCCAGGAGTTGGATATCCGGGCGGAGTTGAAGAAGTCGATTGGACGAACGCAATTCATTTCCACGACGAAAAAGGGCCATGCGCGGGAATTGGCGTCGAATTTACCTCCTTCAATACAGATGGTTGTGGCGATTGGAGGGGATGGAACGGTGCACGAAGTCGCTTCTGGACTTGCAGAGGCCAACTCAAGCGCGGGGATGGCGGTCATACCCTTGGGTTCTGGAAACGATTTTGCCCGTGTACTTCACATGCCGACCGATTGGCGAAAAGCAATAGAGGGCATACGTTCTTCCAAGCGCATAAGCGCGGATATCGGTTGTGTGAACTGGAAAGAGGAGGGGGACGATTTTTCGGCCTATTTCATAAATGCTTTGGGGATCGGATTTGACGCCCATTGTGCTAGTATCGCCCCAAAATACAAGAATTGGCCGCTGGGGATTGGATATACGGCATCCATTGTCGCTGGTTTGAGATCCTGGGTGTCTAGCGGAGCGACCGTTTGGGATACTTCTTCCTCCGATAAAAAAGTGCTGTTCTCGGGCAGAATGATGTTCACAACCGTGGGAAACGCACAGGATTCGGGTGGCGGATACAAAGTGAATCCCAAAGCACTCATTTCTGATGGTTTGTTAGATGCCTGCATTGTCGAAGACCTTTCTTTTCTTCGGGCATTATCCATTTTGCCGTCAGCCCGTGACGGAAAGCACCTTTTGAAAAAGGAGGTATCCTATTTCCAGTTTCAAAACTTATTAGTAGATACCGATAGGGGCCTGCCTATTCACTCCGACGGGGAGGTAAAATCCTTACAAGCGAGATCGATTGAAGTGAGCCTGCTGCCACGCAAAATTGGTTTGTTTGTGCCAGCCAGCGCTCCCGAAACTTTGTAGGTAATCATATAGGCCAGATTAAAGCCGTAGGGAATAAAAATTTTAGTTGAGCGTATCTTGCACCCATGAATTCAGAAGAAAAAAGAAAAATCATCGAGCGGCTCCAGGCTCGGTACCAAAGCGTTTCACGCTCCGCATCAACGGGCGCTGGCTTTGATTCGTCGTTTTCGGCTTTAGATCGTCTGGTGGATGCTGGGGCCTGCCGTTTTGGAGTATGCGTTGATCAACCGGACAGATATAGTTTTGCAGCTTGCGATTTAGCGCCTCCTCTTGCTCGTATGATAGATCATACGGCATTGAAGCCCGAAACAACCGAAGAGCAAATAAGGGAATTGTGTGAGGAGGCTCGGAAATACTGTTTTGCGTCGGTTTGTATTAATCCTTGCTATGTCCGGTTGGCAGCTGAGATTTTATCCGGTTCTCCAGTTGCCATTTGTACAGTGATTGGGTTTCCGCTCGGCGCTTCTGCTTCTCAGGTCAAAGCACTGGAAGCTGAGATAGCCATTCGGGATGGCGCAACAGAAGTTGACATGGTACTGAACGTCGGGATGTTAAAAAGCGGACATCACGCGTATGTCGAAAACGACATTCGGGCGGTTGTTGAGGCTGCAAAAGCGGCCGCTACGAGCCGGACATCGCGTCATAAGATTGTGACGAAGGTAATTTTGGAGACCGCGCTTTTAACGGATGAAGAGAAAGTAATTGCCTCTGTTTTGGCCCAAAACGCGGGGGCTGATTTCGTAAAGACCTCTACGGGTTTTTCGAGCGGTGGGGCAACCGCAGCAGACGTTGCGCTCATGAGGCGAGCCGTAGGGCCACGCATGGGAATCAAAGCTTCGGGCGGCGTGCGAACAAAGGAAGATGCCGAATTGATGATCGCGCATGGTGCAACCCGCATCGGGGCTAGTGCCTCGGTAGCGATTCTAAAGGGCAAAACGGGCACTTCGGGGTATTAATTATGATGTTATTTGCACGCCATTCTATTCTTTCGCTTCTCTTCATCGGAATCGCGGTTTTTGCGGTCGGATGCGCATCCTCAGGAACGGTGGGTAGGTCCGATTCGGTTTTGGAACCCTTGGGACCCTCCAATTGGTCAGAAGTTGAAACGGTCGATATTTCTGAATATCCAGATGTGCCGGTTGTCATGGACCGAAGCGTCAAACATGACGTCCCCGAGATTCTAATGAAAAGTCAAGCGGACGACGGGGTAATTGAACAGGTGGATGGATATCGTATCCAAGTATTTTCATCTGCCGTTCAAAACGAGGCCGTTCAGGCCGAAGACCGCATTCGCAATTGGATCAATGCACTCAGTCAACAAAGGCGGAATGTATTGGGCATAAAAACGACTCCCGTCATCTACCATCTATACAAACAGCCGTATTACAGGGTAAGGATAGGCGATTTCGCCAATCGATCTCAAGCGCAACCAATCGTTAATGCTTTAAAATCGAGCTTTCCGGGGGCTTTGGTCGTTCCCGATGTCATATTCGTGAAAAGGTAACGCCGATCCGTCAAGGCTCTTGTAAAGGTGGCGCGCTTATGACATTGGCGCCTAGGCGTTCAGTTTTCCCCAGCAAAACAGGCCGCGCCAATAATCCCCGCTTCGTTTTCTAAAGTCGCAAATTGCAGATTGGCTCGCGTCGAAAGGTATTTCGAATATAATTCTACCTTACTGGCCCTCGAGACGCCTCCCCCAATAATAATGGTATCGGGCGCGAACAAAAACTCGATCCGATCCAAGTATTTTTGAAATCTGGCCGCCCATCGCTTCCAAGAAAGGCCTTCTTTAACCCGAGTACGATCTGAAGCATAGAGTTCTGCCGCATCTCCTTTAAGCCGAAGATGGCCTAATTCGGTACCAGGAATGAGAACTTGGTTATAAAACATGGCCGATCCGATACCCGTGCCAACGGTGATGAAAAAAACAAGACCATTGGATCCCATGCCCGCCCCAAACTTTATGGAAGCGATTCCGGCCGCGTCGGCGTCATTTATGACCGTAACTTTGCAGCCCGTTTTTTCAGATAGTAATTTTTCGACTGGAGTATCTATCCAGAGGGCGTGAATGTTGGTGGCCGTCCTCACCAATCCGTGTTCAACCCGAGCTGGAACCGTACAACCAATCATGCCCTTCCAATTAAAGTGCTCGACTATTTCCAGAACGACCTGCGCGATCGATTGGGGCGTTGCATCTTCTGGGGTTGGAATTCGGAATCGCTCAGCCGTTAATTCGCCCGTTTTTATGTTAACCGGTGCGCCCTTAATGCCTGTTCCCCCAATATCGATGCCTAATACTTCCAAGACGTACCTATGTATTTAGATTGAAGGTAAATTAGTCATTTTGTGACGGCCCGGCAACGCCGGACTACGTATGTTTCGATTGTCCACTTTGCAACCGTGACTCAACTCGACCTTTATGTCAACTCATCCACTCGCCGGAAAATCAGCCCCTCAAGATCTCCTTATAGACGTCGATGCATTAATCGCTGCCTATTTCGACATTAAACCGGACCCGGAAGTACTCGTTCAACGGGTATCGTTTGGAACGTCTGGGCATCGGGGCTCCTCTCTAGATGGGCGGTTCAACGAAAACCATATTCTCGCAACGGCACAAGCCATTTGCGATTATCGCGCTTCCGCAGGTATTCAGGGGCCATTGTTTGTGGGAAAAGATACCCATGCGCTCTCGGGGCCTGCCACAGACACAACGCTTGAAGTGCTATCGGCCAATGGAGTTGAGGCTCGGTTTCAGTCTGAAGGTGGATTTACGCCCACACCCGTTATTTCAAATGCCATTTTATCGTTCAATCGCCGTTCGACCACCGTTCAGTCGGATGGAATTGTCATTACTCCGAGCCATAATCCGCCCAGAGACGGCGGTTTTAAGTACAATCCACCTTCCGGTGGGCCCGCAGGAAGCGACATTACTGACTGGGTTGAAAAAAGGGCGAATGAATATCTAACCAAAGGATTGAAGGGGGTCAAGCGTTTTCCACTTGGAAAGGCATTGATGTCAAAAAATGTTCAGGCGACCGACTTTAGGGAATCGTATATCCTTGGGCTACAAGAGGTTATAGATTTCGATTCGATACGTTCTTCAGGCTTGAAAATAGGAGCGGACCCACTTGGAGGGGCAGGAACGTTCTATTGGGCACGGATTGCTGAAAAATATGGCCTCCAACTGAGCGTCGTCAATGAACAAGTAGATCCGACCTTTTCATTTATGCGGGTCGATTGGGACGGCAAAATTAGAATGGACTGTTCATCGCCCTGGGCCATGGCTGGCCTGATTGAGCTGAAAGACAAATATGATATTGCCTTTGGAAACGATCCTGATTTCGATCGGCACGGAATCGTTACGAAGGAAGGGGGGCTCATGAACCCGAACCATTATTTGGCTGTGGCCGTGGACTATTTATTTACATCGCGAACCCTGTGGCCGGAAAGTGCGGCGGTCGGAAAGACGCTCGTCTCCTCTTCCATGATTGACCGTGTAGCGAAGGCAATTGATCGGGCCGTCTATGAAGTGCCCGTAGGCTTCAAATGGTTTGTTGATGGGCTATTGGATCGAAGTTTGGGCTTTGGGGGCGAAGAAAGCGCCGGTGCGTCATTTCTAACCCGAAAGGGATCTGCTTGGTCGACCGACAAGGATGGTTTTATTCTAAATCTTCTGGCCGCCGAAATGACCGCCGTGACGGGTATCAATCCTGCGCAGCGGTATGCTGAATTAACGAATGCCTTTGGACAGCCGGCTTATTCAAGAAAAGATGCCGCAGCAACGAGGGACCAAAAGCAGGTTTTGGCGAACATGTCGGCAGATTCGGTTGGTGTCGATGAGTTTGCTGGTGAACCGATCAAAGAAATATTGACGCACGCCCCTGGAAATAAAGCGGCTATTGGTGGCTTAAAAGTGACCACAAAGAACAGCTGGTTTGCCGCCCGCCCTTCGGGGACGGAGGATATATATAAAGTGTATGCCGAGAGCTTTCTAGGCGAAGCCCACTTGGAAAAGGTGCTTTCGGAAGCGCAGGACTTGGTATCGGACGTATTTAAGAAAGCAGGGCTGTAACCCTTTGGTGGGTATATACAGACGACCGATTTATTGGCGCGCGGCTAGCGCCGCGCGCTTCTCGTAGGCTTCCCGCGCGATCAAAACATCATCCAAAAACCATCCTAATTCCTCCATTCTAAGCGCTTGTGGTCCATCCACTAAGGCCTTGGATGGAGCGGGATGGAAATCTACGAGCACCATATTGGCACCGGCAATAACGCCTTGAGCGGTGGCGTGGAAAACGTCTAGTAAACCATCTGGACTGTGTTCTCTTGACCCGACTGAGTGGGAGGGATCCACGCAAACCGGCATTCGGGTTAGTCGTTTCACCACGGGGACGTGGGTAAAGTCTACCATATTTCTATGGGGATCGCCGCCCTGGTTTTTCATCCCACGTAGTCCGAATACTACGTTTGGATTTCCTTCACTGGCCAAATACTCCGCCGCATTCAGCGATTCGTCCAATGTAATTCCAAAGCCACGCTTAAATAGAACAGGTAATTCTTGTTGACGGCCTACGTACTTCAGCAATTCGAAATTCTGCGTATTCCTCGTCCCAATCTGAAGCATGACGCCCGTGGCATTTCCCGTGGCTCTTAATGCTTCTTGAATTTCAGTAATATGCGATTCATGGGTGACTTCCATGGCAATGATCTTAATGCCATATTTCCCAGCAAGATCGAAAACCCATGGTAGGCAAGAGGCTCCGTGGCCTTGGAAAGAATATGGATTAGATCTTGGCTTATAAGCTCCCATTCGAGACGTGACTTGGCCGTGGTCTTTTAGCGCCGAAAACATCATCTCTACGTGCTCGGGAATGTCGACAGCGCACAATCCGGCAAAGACGTGCAAATTATCTTGATTGATGGTCACCCCGTTGTAGGTAAAACCATTTTGCCTCACATCCTCGCCGTGACGCCCCAAAATGCGATAGGCCTCTTGGATACGCACAACTCGGTCCACGCAGGGGAGACTCTTCATCTGGTCTACTGCGAGTGCCGCCGTGTTGCCGAGCAAATAGATCTCAGTCAGTCGCTGCTCTGTACCTTGCACTTCGTGGATGGAGTACGTAAAGTACTCGCTGTCATCTAAATGCGAAATGAGTTGGCGATATTGTTCGCCAGAGCGATCTACGTTAGGTTGAAGGATCAGAATCACGGAAAAGCAGTTGTTTAAGTTAAATGGTGACGTAAGATAAACGAGGCTACCCTAATCAAATGGCGGATCTTGTTAATTTGACCTAAA
>CALEEY010000321.1 GCA_937877085.1 uncultured Bacteroidota bacterium | reverse complement strand
TTCAATGAGGGCCGCGGTTTCTTTTAAGGGGCGCGCAATTTCCTTATTAGTCATGATCTCCAGGCATTAATTTTCCCCAACAACTTTTAGCCATTTTGTCCGTCGAATCTACGCAAAAGATATCCTTCTTTCTCTCGGGTGGGGATCAATCTATAAATTCCCCCCGTTCTTGTTGAAGTAAAACATGATCTTGCTCGATGTTCTAAAATAGTCGGCAAATAGCGTACGGATCTTCAAATATTTATTAGCTCGTATTTATGAAATCACTTTTCAATGTTAGGCGCCCCATGCTGTTTGGACTTGCAATCGGCGCGTCGATTTTAATGGGGGTTCAGTTGGAAAGTCGGGTGTTCAATGCCGACACCTCTGAGGCCATGCGTAAAATTGAAGACGTATTTACGCTCATTAATGGTCGCTATGTCGAAAAAGTGGACGCCAATGTAGTTGCTCAAAACGCGATTACCGGAATGTTAGAAAAATTGGATCCGCACAGTGTGTATTTTGACGTATCCCAGATGCAGGACGTCAATGAGCAGTTTGATGCGTCTTTTGAAGGAATCGGAATTTCATTTGAGCTACTTCCCGGACCGGAGGGAGCGGATACTTTGGCGGTCTTGAACGTGCTGCCGGGAGGGCCAAGTGAACATGTGGGACTTCAGTCTGGAGATCGAATTGTTAAAGTGGATGGTCGCTCCACTATTGGTTATACCAACGATGATGTCCGCAAAAATTTGAAAGGCCCGCGAGGCTCCAAGGTTATCATTACCATCCAAAGGCCTGGCGTTGTCGATCCCATCGAATTCGAAATTGTAAGGGATCAAATCCCGATTTATACCCTCGATGCTTCCTACATCCTCGAGAACGGGACTGGATACATTCGCTTGAATCGATTTGCACGGACCACCTACCAAGAGTTCTTGACAAGTCTTCGAACACTGAAAGGCCAAGGAATGGAGCGGCTCGTGCTTGACCTACGAGGTAATCTAGGTGGATACATGGAGATGGCCATCCGTATTTCGGACGAATTTTTGAAAGACGGTCAATTAATTGTGTCTCAAAAAGGGGAAACTGACGACTCAAACGAATCTTTCTACGCCACGGGCTCCGGATTGTGGGAAACTGGCCCAGTAATGGTTCTTATCGATGGAGCATCTGCCTCCGCGAGTGAAATTGTAGCAGGGGCATTACAGGATCATGATCGAGCGCTTATTGTTGGGCGGCGTTCCTTTGGGAAGGGCTTGGTCCAAAAACAATATTTACTTCGAGACGGCAGTGCTTTAAGGCTGACGGTCGCTCGATACTACACTCCTTCCGGTCGCCTAATCCAGACCAATTATGAAGAAGGCGATAAACTTGACTACTACGCGAGCAAAGCACAACTTAGAAAAGAAGACGGTACGAAGAGTTCAACAGAGCTCTTGGAGGGCATTGCGGACTCATTAAAGTATCGCACCGATTCAGGAAGGGTGGTCATTGCCGGCGGGGGAATTATTCCCGACTTCGTTGTTTCTCCGGACAGCTTATCGCCCTTGTTGCAAGAAATTATTAACCGGAGCGTGGAGAATTTATTTATCCGGACATGGGTTGATTTGTACGGAGCTAGCTTGAAAACAACGTGGGGCGAAACCCAAGATAAATTTGTTTCAGAATTTGAAGTTGGTCCTGACATGCTTGAGGCATTTTGGGCCTATTCAGCTCAAAAAGGGGTTATTGTGGGGGATCGGACCACCGAGTCAACCTCGCCTTTACGCTTTACGGTAGCCGAATCGCAGGTCGATTTCAAGAACATAAAGGCCCTTTTGAAGGGGCGATTGGCCACCCGCCTTTACGATCGAAGTGCATGGTATCCGGTGTGGTCAGGAGTTGATCATTTGTTGATCGAAGCCAAATTGTTGTGGAATCCAGCGGAGGAATTAGCCACACATTACTCGGAAGTCCGATAGATTGTCAATTAATTAAGTGTTAGTTTACAGGGCTTGCAAAGCAACTTCATTGAAGTTGTTTTGTCTTGCAGGTGGAGGCGGGTCCAAATGTGGGGCTTCTACAGAAACGTTTTGTAAGGCGCAAAACGTGCATTGACAAACGACTGTATATTGGATATTATTCGACCTGCTTTCGCGGCTGTTTCAAATCTTTGATTTATCAGTAAACAGCTGTCTTATCAACAGGGATCAGTGCCGATTCGTCGACCTGTATCTGACAGCATTCAAGTCCATCTACAAACAAATCTGTTCTGAATAGGAGGAACGCTTCTATGACGTTTTTTAACCTGCTTCTTATGTTGCCGCAGGAAGTGGCTTCTGATGAAGGGATGATCAATGCCCTCGTTGTTCGTTTTAACGAGGGTGGCAGCTATATGTGGCCAGTTTTGATCTCACTGATCATCGGTCTAGCCATTTCTTTTGAGCGAATTATTACCCTGAATCGAGCTGACATCAATACTCGTAAGTTTATCGTTCAAGTCAAAGGAGCTCTCGAAGGGGGTGGAATTTCGGCAGCTGAAGAGGTTTGCGCCGGGACACGAGGTCCTGTTGCTTCCGTTTTTCAGGCTGGACTTCTACGCCACGACGAAGGAATCGAAGCTGTCGAAAAAGCAATTGTCTCTTACGGGTCAATTGAGATGAGCTTCTTGGAAAGAGGCCTCGTATGGCTTTCTCTCTTCATTTCCATGGCTCCGATGTTTGGATTCCTTGGGACCGTTGTTGGGATGGTTGAGGCCTTTGACGCTATCGAATCTGCTGGAGACATTTCTCCGAGCTTGGTTGCCGGTGGTATCAAAGTCGCCCTTTTGACGACGGTTTTCGGTCTAATCACAGCTATCATTTTGCAGTTCTTCTACAATTACATCACGTCAAAAATTGATCGTATAGTAATTGACATGGAAGAAGCTTCCCTAGAGTTGATTGACTCTTTGGTGCTTTTGCAAGCTGGTCGCTCGTCGAAATAGTTAGAGACACGGTTGGCGTTCTATCTATTATAGGTGGAATGCCAACCAATTAACCAGAATTGAAATGGCTGAAATTGTACCCTATGCGATCTGGGCAGTGCTCATTATAACTGTATTGTCCATGGCTTCTATCGTGTTATTTGGAATTCGATCGCTAGCTCAGGGGAAAGTTAATCCCTTGACAGCTTCTCTCACCATGTTACCAGGTTTACTTTTTCTCGTATTAGGATTGGTTCTTGGAGATTGGACAGAGGGGGCAATCCTTGCGGTCCTGATTTCTCTTGGATTAAGTTCTGCAGTTCTGCTTCTGTCCGGTGTCAGAGGCTTGTTCGGATTTTAAATAGCAGATTATAATCTAGAGGAACTCACATGGGAATGATGAAAAAAAGGAAGCGCGAAGCGGGTGAAATCCCAACCGCTTCCATGGCAGACATCGCGTTTTTGCTGCTAATTTTCTTCTTAGTAACGACGACTATTGACGTTGACACTGGTATCGGTATGGTTTTGCCTCCGAAGCTAGAAGAAGACGTTGATCCGCCGCCGATCAAAGAACGCAACGTGCTCAAGATTCTTGTGAACGAAACAGGATTGGTATTGGTAGAGGATCAACCCTCGTCCGTCCGCCTGATCCGTGACGAAGTCAAAAAGCACATCTTAAATGAAGGTGTTGATCCGCGATATGCGGAGACCGCATCTAGGGCTTTGGTATCTATCAAAACGGCACGTGAAACCCCGTACGATGCGTATGTGGGCGTTCTAGACGAAGTTTGGATGGCTTATTTTGAAATGTGGGATGCAGAAGCAAGGAAGCTGGGCTTCGTTGATTATGCAGCTTATGCCAGCACGGTTAGTTCTGCGGATGGGGAAAACCAAATCCGTGAGAAAATCAAAGCTGCCATTTCGATTGCCGAACCCGATAAGCAGTAATTGCATTTTTGAATCAAATTATTTGAGAACCCGAAATGGCGAGTTCGCACTTTAAAAAGAAGACCTCCACCAAACAAGAGATACCAACAGCCTCGCTGCCGGATATCATCTTTATGTTGTTGATTTTCTTCATGGTTACGACGGTTCTTCGCGAAACCACTGTCCAAGTTCGGACTATGCTTCCCCAAGCGGAGGCATTGACGAAAATTGATCAGAAAAGACTTGTATCGTACGTATATATCGGTCCCCAAAAGTTGGACGGTAACAGATTAGGAGATACAGGCGTTCAGATTGACGACGCTGTGGTGGAGGATCTTGGAAACGTTCGGACCATTATGTACCGAAAACTAATCGAACAGCCAAAGTTGATTGTCTCTTTGAAAGTTGATCAAACTTCAGAGATGGGAATCGTACTTGACGTTCAGCAAGAATTTCGTGAGGCGGGAACGCTTCGTATTAACTACTCATCTAGACGTGAAGTCGTGTTGTAGGTTTGGAAGCG
>CALEEY010000320.1 GCA_937877085.1 uncultured Bacteroidota bacterium | reverse complement strand
CAGGCATGGCGGCATGGATAAGCTGGGGAGTCGTGCTTTTGTTATTCGGTCTTCCGGTGGTCCGTCGGATGCTGAGCGGTGGCGTCATGAAGATGCTCGATGCGCTTCATTTTTTACCAACCATCTCAAAAACGGAGCAAGAAGCCATTGATGCAGGCACCACTTGGGTAGAGGGTGAACTGTTTTCCGGACGCCCGGATTTCAAACGGATGTTGGCGGAAGCGTATCCAGGTTTGACAGCCGAGGAACAGGCCTTTATGGACGGTCCGGCTCAAGAGGTGTGTGATGCTACCAACGATTGGGACGTGTTTCAGAATCGAGATCTTTCTCAGGAAACGTGGGACTTGTTAAAAAAGTATCGGTTTTTTGGGATGATTATTCCCAAGGAGTACGGCGGATTAGGATTTTCCGCTTCGGCGAATAGCGCGGTTGTTGGCAAAATGAGCTCTGCGAATGCCGTATTGGGCATTACCGTCATGGTGCCAAACTCTTTGGGCCCCGCCGAACTCCTCATTCATTATGGCACAGACGAACAAAAGAATCATTACCTGCCGAGGCTAGCGTCGCATGAGGAAATTCCCGCTTTCGCACTCACCGAGCCCAATGCCGGTTCGGATGCTGGCGCTATGACGGCTAGGGGGGACATTTTTAAAGGCGAAGACGGGCGGCTTAAAATTAGACTGAACTGGAGCAAGCGATATATAACGTTGGCTCCTATCTCGACCGTTTTGGGTCTGGCTTTCAAGCTCTACGATCCAGAAAATCTTTTTGGTCGCGGCGTAAGTCTCGGAGTAACCTGTGCTTTAATTCCATCGTCCACGCCAGGAGTTGACAACGGCCATAGGCACGACCCACTGGGCATTCCATTTTACAACGGTCCCACCTATGGAAAGGACGTGATTGTAGATCTGGAAAAGTCCGTGATCGGAGGCGCAGCGGGGGTAGGCCGAGGATGGCGTATGCTCATGGAATCGTTGGCAGCCGGTCGAGGGATATCTTTACCCGCGGTGGGTACCTTCGGCTCGAAAAAAGTCGCAAGGGTGGCCGGTGCGCATGCGGTTGTGCGGAAGCAGTTTGGCCTATCCATAGGCAAATTCGAGGGCATCGAAGAGCCCCTGGCTCGCATAGGTGGGTTCTCCTATTTGCTTGAAGCGGCTCGTTGTTACACTAACGGAGCTTTGAACAAAGGAGCCAAACCAGCTGTGGTTACAGCCATCATGAAGTACAATGCTACGGAGCTGTTCCGCACAGCGATTGATGATGGGATGGATATACTGGGTGGAAACGCTATTTCTAGAGGACCAAGAAATGCGCTGGCTCATGCGTACATAAATACCCCCATTGGTATCACGGTCGAAGGGGCCAATATCTTAACCCGTACGCTTATCATTTTTGGGCAGGGAGCTATTCGATCTCACCCTTGGGTCCTGAAAGAGATCAACGCGATGGCTGAAAAGGACGTCAAAGCATTCGATAAAGCCTTTTTTGGTCATGTCGGGATGGTAATACAAAATCTATTTCGGTCGGTGTTGTTATCGCTGACAAGGGGCCATTTGGCTGGTTCGCCAGTAAGCGGCCCGTCGTCCCGATACTTTCGGAAGTTGGCATGGGCTTCGGCCTCCTTCAGCATCTTGGCCGATTTCTCTCTCGCTTTGATGGGCGGAACCTTGAAACGAAAAGAGATGATTACAGGTCGATTTGCCGATATTTTTTCGTGGATGTATTTGGCCTCTGCCACATTGGTCCGATTTGAATCAGAAGGTAGGCGCAAGGAGGACCTTCCATTGTTCACCTATTCGATGGATATGGCCTTTTTTCGGATGCAAAAAGCGTTCGACGAGTTGTACAGTTCATTGAGACTGCCGGTCATTAGTTGGTTTCTACGGGGTCCTATGGGGATGTGGTCTCGTATGAATAGGCTATCAAGCGGACCTACCGACCGCGATATTCATCTCGTAGCTCGCATCCTACAGACTCCAGGAGAGCAAAGAGATCGAATTACGGATGGTATTTATGTACCGGATTCAGCCGAAAGTCCAGTTGGTCGATTGGACCGTGCCATGATTGCAAGCGTTCAAGCTGAAGACGTAACCGCTACGGTAAAACATGCGGCTAAAGCCGGGAAGCTTCCCCATGGTAGCTTTGATAAGCAGTTGACGGCAGCCTTAGATCAGGGCTTGATTACCAAGACACAAGCAGAATTGATTAGGCATGCCGAAGAACTGCGCAATGACGCCGTTCAAGTAGATTCATTTACACTGGAGGAATACCTAAAGACAGCGGTCCATT
>CALEEY010000319.1 GCA_937877085.1 uncultured Bacteroidota bacterium | reverse complement strand
TTAAAATTGAATAGTATGTCTCGTTACAGCGAGCACATAGATGAGCATATTCTGGCCGCTTTTATGACCGGAAATTTGCCCACCGCCCTTCGCAAAGAAATAGCCGCTTATATAGCCCAAAACGAAAGGGCTATGGACCTCCTGTGATGGCCAACGAAGCTATGGAAGTCGCGGACTCCGGCGATGGATTTCAAAAACCCGTCAAAAAACACTCCCTATCAACCCACTGAAGGCGTTTCATGCGGGACCTGATCAGTCGGAGCGGGATCGAAAACTTTGGAAGTTAGCAGCCTTTTTTGCAGGGTCCGTTCTGATTTTAGCCATTACGGTGGGTTTGTTGGCATTTGAATACCGTGTAAACAGTGTGCGCCCCGAAACTTCGTCCTGGACACCCTCTGTGGAGCCGGAAAACCTGGTTTTGAGTTGGAGAAGCCAACCCGATGCAAAAGTTTATCAGGTTATAGTCCAAAATCAAGCTACTGGTGCCACGTCGACGTTAACCAGAACCCAAGCCAATTTCGTAGATATTACGCCCGATGCGTTTTCGTTCGATTTTGAATTGCCATATCAGATCTGGATACTCGCAGTAGACGAACAGGATCATGTTCTTAGCAAGTCCAGCCCGATTGCCATTCGAGATCGTGACTAAGCGTCCTATCCGTCGGTTGCGTCAATACCCAGCCGTCCCGTATGCCGAGAGTTTCGCTGGAAGCTTGGCCATTGTTCGCGATTAAGGCCAACAGACCCTGTTTCAAACGAATACACGCGCAAGTCATCGCCGACTACGATAAGTCCTCCATCTCGAGTGATGGTCAATGGGCCATCTGCTTGTGTTTTAAGGTCGTACTGCCATAGCGGGGTATTATTTGGATTGATAGCGCGCAATGATTTTCCCGCCATAAAGTAAATGACTTCGTTCGAATCAATGACAGGCGTTCCAACATCAGAGGCAACATGCACAAATCTCAGTCGAGGAGTGAATGCATTCGTGTCCTGATTTAGCGCGATCAGACCCGTACTCGTGCCCACGTAGACCGTACCGTCCGGGCCTACAATAGGGCCAGAACGAAGTGGTCCGGTCAGTGGATAACTCCACAAAATGGAGCCATCCTCACCAGCTATCGCATACAATAAGCCATCGTTGGAGACTACATATAAGACGACGGCCGTGGTGGTTCGCGTATCTCCCGTTGGTAAAATAACGGAGAGCTGTTTTTCGACTAGGGCCATTCCCACCATGACACTACCGATGTTATCTGCGGTCTTCCACACTTTCGATCCCGACGGATCATAGGCATACACATGACCATCCGTGGCCGCTACAAAAATGGTGCGATCGCGTCCAATGACAGGGGGCGTCGCAATACTGGCGCCCGTTACGTTGGCTGCCCAGTTTCCGAGTGCTTTTAAACCATCAAACGAATTGACGGCGTGCAGTTTTCCGTTTGAGTCTCCAAAGTAAATCGTTCCGTCGGATCCAAGGGTAGGTGAGGACCTGACTTCGGCCCCGGTACTATAGTTCGTTGCCCAACCCCATAATTTTTGACCCCGAGAAGTTAGTCCATAGAGCCGACCCCCCTCAGCCGTCACAAAGACGTCTTCATTGTTTCCAACCAGAACGGAGGAACGAATGGCGCCCTTGGTGGGGAATTTCCATTTCAAATCCCCAGTCGAACTGAAGGAATACAAGGTATCGTTGCTCGTTCCAAAGTAAATAGGAAGACATTGGCGGTGACTATTTGCTACTGCCATCCCAACCGAGTATGGCCCCTGGGGTCATTGATTGGTGGGAAAAAGTAGACTACCGAGAAAGGCTGACGTTAGAGGATCTGCTTCCACCCGAAGAAGAACAGATGCCGTTGTTTATTCCCGGTCAAGAAGGCGTTCCCACGACTCCGATGACCACCGAAGCCATCAAGAATCTTCCGGATCCACTATCTATTATTCCGGTGACGGAAGGCCTTGCCCCAACATTTAGCGCCTCATACGAAATCGTGAGGAAAGCTAGAAGCTACTATGTGCTTCCCTATTATCCAGAGACGTATGCCTCGCGTTCGTTACAAGCGGCCGACTTTGAAGCCACGATTGCCCAGGCCAAACGAGAAGGTGCTTGGATAGTAACCGCTTCTGAAGCCTTGACTTGGTGGCGAAAACGCGACCAAATACGGCCCGTTATAGCGGCTTTGGGACGAGATGAAATGCATTTGGACTTAATTAATGATAGCGTGTCGCCCATTAGCCGAGTCGTCCTTGAAATTCGCGGCAACCGAGACCAATACAAAAAATTGAAAATATCGGGTGGGCAGGGAAAAGTAGTTTGGATTGAAGAAACAGAAACTACGCTCGTATTCCTGCCAGAGATGGCCGTGGGCGTTAATCGAGTTACGTTGACCTGGTAAGTTAGAACCAACCCTGCCGCTATGGCTCCGCGAACCCTTCCACTGTTGCACGCCTGCCGCTATGGCTCCGCGAACACGCCACGTTCCAGCGCCAGACAAACCGCCCACCTAAGAATGGGATTCTTCGATCGAAACCAGATTCGATCTGAATTATCGAAATGGCCTTTCCTTTCTCAACATGGCGACTAAGTCGTTGGTACCAATCGGGCCTTGATGGTACAGAAATGGTTCGCCAAACTCCGCTCCAATACGGTATCCGTAGCTTTTCGCGCGCGCGTTGTGCCACTCCATAAAAGCCGGATTCGAAATAAACGTCTCCGGCTCGTCTACACCCGGCTTGTACGCAGGATTGAAGACCTGAGAAGCGTACGCTTCTACCGCCTTGAGGCGGGTTTTCCACGTTCTCGTCACATCTACAACCAGTGTCGGAAAAAAATCGATACTTTGCATGTAATGTAGTACGTGGTGCGGGCGCCAGGTGGGTTGGAGCGCTCCATGCTCATCCGTCGAACTTATTTTTGACAACCCTGACTGAAATACCGCATCGATAATTAATCGAGCACCCGCTGGATGATCTGGATGCCGACAGTCTGGGGCCGGGATAAAAATCAGTTCCGGCCGACAGAAACGAAGCTCTCTAACCACTTTCAGACGGTTTTCGGGTGTATTCTCGATATTTCCGTCCGGAAGGCCAAGGTTTACGCGGCGGGTTACCCCGAGTATTTTGGCGGCGTTTGCGGCCTCCACTGCACGGAGTTCAACCGAACCCCGAGAGCCAAGCTCGCCTCCCGTCAAATCAACAATACCGACCGTGTAGCCATCGGCAATCATTTGAGCGATGGTTCCGCCGGCACATAATTCAACATCGTCCGGATGGGAGCCGAAAGCTAAAACGTCAAATTTAACAGGATTGCTCACTTTGTTTCCGTTTTGCTCGATTACTGGGGTGTGCTGGATCGGTCCGTTTTGCTCGATGCGACACTTCGTAGATCAAGCATTCAAGCCCTAACCAATCACAATGTTTACAAGTCGTCCAGGAACGTAGATTTCGCGCTGAATGGACTGGTTTTCAAGGTAGCGAGATACATTGTCATCCAGCTTACTGGCTGTAAGTATTTCTTCCTTCGTAGCGCCGGTCGGTACGTGAATGGTGGAGCGAACCTTCCCATTGACTTGCACGACCAACTTAATCGTGTCTTCTACCAGCCACTGCGCATCGGCAATGGGCCATGGCGCATACGCCAAGGTCTCTTTGTGACCCATCCGTTGCCACAATTCCTCTGCCATATGTGGTGCTAGGGGCGCCAGCATCAAAACAAAAGGCTCGCCAACGGTTCTAGGTATACGTTCCACGGCAACAAACTCGGAAATAAACTCGATTAATGCCGCAATAGCCGTATTGAATGACATCCGCTCCATGTCGGTCGTTACGCGTACAATTGTTTTGTGCAACAAACGCATCTGAGCCTCGGTGGGTAGGTCTTCCGATATGAGGATCGCAGCGGTTTCTTCATCCACAAAATTGCGCCATACTCTTCGCAGGAACCTGTTTACGCCAACAATATCCCTGGTATTCCACGGCTTGGAAGCATCTAGGGGCCCCATGTACATTTCGTACAAACGAAGCGTGTCGCAACCGTAGCGTTCATTGACCTCGTCGGGGCTAACGGCATTCTTAAGACTTTTACCCATCTTGCCATATTCCTGGGTAACGGGCTCGCCCTTATAAAAATACGTGCGACCCGGCTGATCTTGGACTTCCATAGCTGGACGGCCGTCTTGATCGACGGTTTCTGTCGCCTCAACCGCGATACCACGTTCGTCGCGATAGGCATATGCTTGGATGTATCCTTGGTTAAAGAGTCGGCCAAAAGGCTCAACGGTGCTTACGTATCCGAGGTCAAACAACACTTTGTGCCAAAAACGAGCATACAAAAGGTGTAAAACAGCGTGTTCTACCCCGCCGATGTACAAATCTACGCCGATTGGCCCCATCCAGTACTTTTCTTTGTCTGGATCGGCGAATGCACCCTCGTTTTGGTTATCGATAAATCGCAAGTAGTACCAGCACGAGCCTGCCCATTGGGGCATCGTGTTCAATTCGCGTTCGTATTTTTTCCCATCAATTTCTACCATTCGCCATGATTCAGGGGCGCGGCTCAGCGGCGGTCGGGGCGGGGCATTAGGGTCTTCGGTGGCGGTGGGCCTGAAATCTTCCATCGGTGGAAGCACAACGGGTAGATCCTTGGCATCGACGGCGCGCACGCTTCCATCTTCACCGCGCAAAATAGGAAAGGGTTCGCCCCAATAGCGTTGACGGCTAAACAACCAGTCTCGCAGCTTGTAGTTGACCGTTCCTTCGCCGTGCCCATGCTTTTCGAGCCATAAGATCATTGCCGCTTTAGCTTCTTTTATGGCCAAACCGTTCAGAAAATCGGAATTAATGGCAGCGCCATCGCCGGTATAAGCTTTTCCTTCAAATCCCTCGGAAGGTTGCACCGTCCGGATAATAGGTAAATGGTACACTTCTGCGAAGTCCCAGTCCCGTTCGTCTTGACCGGGTACGGCCATGATCGCGCCCGTACCATATCCCGCGAGTACGTAGTCCGCAATCCAAATGGGAATTTGAGTCCCGGTGGCTGGGTTAAACG
>CALEEY010000318.1 GCA_937877085.1 uncultured Bacteroidota bacterium | reverse complement strand
ATATTTTAGTGCGATGGCGGCAGCAGCTTCCCTAAATGCAGGCCACAGTCTTCAATTAAATGATAAAAGCATTACACTCATTGATGAGGGCGCATTTCTACTCGACGCAACGTACGTTTTGACCATTAATCATCGTCGAACAGAAATTCCGGTAACGGTTCAGGGTAGGCTTCGATGGTTTATTGAACAAGAATCGGATGGTTTGTGGTCTCTTTCAGATTGGACGGATCAGGAACTGGGTTCTGCCGCATCTTGGAGCGACTTAAAAGCTGACTTCATGAAATAGCGAATTTATAATTGCAGGCAAAAAAAATCATATTTGTGGCGTTTGCGGGCCTGCTTTGGCTATCTGCATGCAATCCATTTTCGCCAGCACTTGAAGAAGGGAATGCGTTTGGCGATTTGCTAGGAGACCCCACAACGGTTGAAGGGTTCTTTACCAACTTCCGAAATGCGTATGAGCTTCGAGATCTGACACTCTATGAAACCCTTCTAGACTCCTCGTTTGTCTTCGTTTGGCATGACTTTGACGCCCAAGTCGACCGAGAATGGGGGTTTTCGCAAGACCTCGAAACAACTCGCCGCCTTTTCCAGAACGCTTCGCTCATTCGCCTGCAGTGGAATCAAATCATCGCGCAGGACAAGCTAACGGCGTTTACCCAGATTCGCGTCGTTCGATCGTTCAATTTAACGGTCACACTGGAGCTCGGAGACGTATTTCGAACCGATGGTAGCGTCAACTTCACCTTAAATCGAGCGGACTCGACAGCATCTTGGCGACTCAAAAGATGGCGGGACGAAAGTGAATTGTAAAAGTACAATTTCGAAGTGCCCGAGCAAAGATGATTTCGTACCTCATCTCCATTACATTGCCTCCGTCCTAAGACTTCTCTCGACTTCAAAAGCTCACCATTATGAATAAGGCCCTCTCGTTTACTGAAACCCATTTTGATCGCTTTGTCGATGAACTGATCGATTTCCTTCGTATCCCGTCGGTCAGCACCGACCCCGACCACGCCAAAGATGTACGAGCCGCCGCCGATTGGTTGGCCGATCACCTCCGGAAACTTGGGATTCAAACGGTCGACGTCATGGAAACGGAAGGCTTCCCTATTGTCTATGCGGAGCACATCGTTGATCCAACCAAGCCGACCATCCTTGTGTACGGCCACTACGATGTTCAACCCCCCGACCCGCTCGAGTTATGGGACTCAGCTCCATTCAATCCAGTCATCAAAAATGGAGATCTCTACGCACGCGGCGCCTGTGACGACAAAGGCCAGCTTTTCATGCACCTAAAGGCGGCTGAATCGTTTTTAAGCGGGGCCAAGGCGTTGCCGCTCAACGTAAAATATATTTTTGAAGGCGAAGAAGAAGTTGGATCAGAGCACCTTCCAGGCTTTTTGACCAAACACAAAAACCTCTTGGCCGCCGATGTTGCCGTCGTTTCAGACACCGCACTTTTCGGCAACGGCGTCCCCTCCATTACGTACGGTTTACGCGGATTGGCCTACGTTGAAGTCGTACTAGAAGGCCCCGACCGCGACCTTCATTCGGGCGTCTACGGTGGCGCGATTGAGAACCCAATCAATGCGCTTGCGAAAATGATTGCCGATCTACACGACGAAAATCACCGAGTGACCATCGCTGGCTTTTATGACAACGTCATTGCGCTAACTCCAGAAGAGCGCTCTACTTTTGCCAGCCTTCCATTTGATTCGGATGAATGGGTACACGACGTTGGCGCCAAGAAACCACGCATGGAAAACGGGTACAGCGTGTTAGAAGGCACTACCGCCCGCCCGACGCTCGATTGCAACGGTATTTGGGGTGGATTTACAGGGAAAGGTGCAAAAACCGTGCTGCCGGCCCGCGCTCACGTCAAAATTTCCTGCCGGCTCGTTCCCGGTCAGACCCCGGACGAAATCACGGCCAAATTGAAGGCCCATTTCGAAAAGCACGTGCCCGCCACCATGAAATTGACCTTTACGAATTTACACGGCGGCCACGGCGCGCTTGTAGACACCAATAGCGATGCCATGAAAGCCGCTTCGGAAGCGATGGAAGGCGTTTATGGTGAGAAACCCTACATGGTTCGATGCGGCGGTAGTATTCCGATCGTAGCCGATTTTAAAAAGATTCTGGGCCAGGAAACCGTGTTGATGGGCTTTGGGCTCGATTCCGATGCTATCCACTCCCCCAACGAAAAGTTCGGCTTGGACCGTTTCCGAAAAGGCATTGATTCAATAATCCGATTCATGGACATTTACTCCAAGGGTTGACCGTTGTTGGCCTCTTGGAATTCTACTATTGCAGCTTTTTGAGCTTGAAACGCTATGTCTTCCTTTCCCTTACTGAATAAGCATACTACCAGTGCACTGCTGGGCTCGAAAGTGTGCGCCGCTCTCTTTTTGGGCTTGTTTAGCGGTTGTTTGGCTCCTCTGCCGCCAGCAGAAACTTCTCCATTTGTGGGAGATCCTTGGCCCGATATTCGCGCCGAACGGATTTCAGAGCTCCTCCCTATCGCTATGCAGGACAATGAATTGGACGCATGGTTGGTAGTGTGTAGGGAAAATAATAACGACCCGATTGCAGACCACGTTGGATGTGAAAATGCTGGCGGAACAGCTGCCTTTATGTTCTTCCGGACATTAGATGGCTTGCACTCCCTGGCCATTTCCCCTTCCGGAGAGGCAACGTCCTTGGCTGAAAAGAACATGTTGGATGAAGTGCTCGAGATTGAGCGAGGTCTCGGCATTTGGGGAACGGTAGAAAGCCAATTTGAGCGTTTTCAGCCGGCTAAAATCGGTATCAACACCGGAAATTCGCCCATTGCAGATGGTCTTTCCCACACGCAATACGCCTCGATGATGGCCGGTGTGTCTAAAAAATGGACCGACAAGATGGTTTCCGCGGAGCCGCTTATTCGTTCGTGGTTGTCCATCAAACTTCCCCAGGAAGTCGAAATCATGCGGAAGGCCGCCGAAATCACCGCGCGGTGGGAAGTCGAAGCGTACGAAGCGGCTGTCGGCAACGTCACGACTGACCTCGATATCGCTGCTTTTCTAGAGGCCAAAATGGCTGAAATGGGGGTTGATGACGGATGGGCACCCGAACAAAACCCGGCCGTGAACTCGGGAAAAGACCGAGGCCACTCCCACCCAACGAATCGAACCATCGAATCGGGGGACTTTATCCAAATAGATTTTGGAATTCGGGTGCATGATCGCTGGGTCACCGACATCCAGCGATTCGCGTACGTCTTAGCTCCGGGCGAAACCGCAGCCCCTCCCGATGCCATCGCCAAGTGGGAAGCCGCTCGCGCAGGCAGCCGCGCCGCGTTTGGTGCTATGAAACCAGGAGCAACGGGCGCCGAAGTGGACCGTGCCCAACGTCTTGTAATGGAGGCCAATGGGAGCATCCCTGTTATGTGGGGCACCGGGCACCCCGTCGGATACTGGGCACACGACAGCGGTCCTGGACTGAGCGGCGGCAGGTTAGGTCAAGATTTACCGGTAAACCCGGCGCAAATTCTTCGTCCGGGGATGACCTTCGCCTTCGACGGTTTTCACTCATGGGTACTCAGCGATTCAACCACAAAAACTCTCTCCGTGGAGGAAATGGCCGTCATCACCGAATCGGGAGCCGAATGGCTCACCCCACCGCAGGAAGATCTGATCTTGATCCGATCCAACTAAGTGGAAGCTCCGCCTGTCGAAGGTGGTAGTTTCTCTCTGTTTCAAACTCCGCATCAACCTGAAATAGTCGCGTCATGGAAAGAAAAAGCTTGTTCGATCTTGCAACCTACCACAGCATGATCGGGCGTATCGATCAGCTAACCGCTGAGTCGCAGCCAGCATGGGGAAAAATGAACGTCGGCCAAATGTTAGCTCATTGCGCCGAGGTGCAGGACGTTTCGAACGGGAAGCCGCTCAAGGGCACGCCATGGTTCATCAAACTTTTTGGTGGTTTGGTCAAAAAAATGGTGATCAACGACAAACCGTATCCCAAAAACCTCCGCACACATCCGCAATATCTGATGACGGACCCCGAGGATTTCGAGACCCAAAAGGCGCGCCTTTTGATTTCTTTAAAAGCCATGCAAGCACTAGGAAGAACTACAAGTCGTCACCCCATTTTTGGACAAATGACGGCCGAAGAGAGGGGTTGGGGTATGTATAAACACTTGGACCATCACCTATCTCAATTCGGTGTCTGAAACGCTGCTCGCTGTAGATCTAGGATTGCGGACCGGATTGGCCCTTTTTGGCCAGGACGGCCGCCTGATATGGTACCGTTCCAGTAACTTTGGATCGAGGCCCCGGCTTCGCAAAGCGGCCTACTCCGTATTAAACGAAGCCGAAGGCGTGACGGTAGTCGCCATGGAAGGTGGCGGGGACTTGGCTGTGCCCTGGATTAGTGAAATTGACCGTCGTGGGCTTCGATTTTATCAGATTAATGCCGAGCGCTGGCGAACCGCCTTATTGCTCTCAAGACAGCAGCGTCACGGTCCAGACGCCAAAAAACACGCTGACACCCTAGCCCGCAAAATAATTGAGTGGTCAGGCGCCAAACGCCCCACTTCCCTACGCCACGATGCGGCCGAGGCCATATGTATTGGGTTTTGGGGCGTTCTGCACGTTGGCTGGCTCTCAGAGATTCCAAAGGAACTGGGTATGGAGTAGAATTAGGCCCTTTTTACCCTTCCAAAATCGCATTAATGGTGAAACCGTCCTCTTTCAGCCGCCGCACATTGATTTCTTTTCAAAATACCGGTAACATTCGCACCCTGACCGGCGTTGACTGGTCAGATCCGATCTACCTGCCTCGGTGGCGGAATTGGTAGACGCATGCGACTCAAAATCGTATGTCCGTAAGGGCGTGCCGGTTCGATTCCGGCCCGAGGTACATAAGTGATTTCGACTAAGGTCGATGTTCGCCGAAAAAGGCTCCTGTTGCAAGACAGGGGCCTTTTTGGTTTATGTGAGTTCCAAAGACCAAGATCGGTCTTTTTAGAAGCTTCCACCAAATCAGGGTAGAACCCGTAGGAACCTCGAAATCTACGATTCCAACGGGGCGTCGTAAATAGTGAAACGTTGACCATTA
>CALEEY010000317.1 GCA_937877085.1 uncultured Bacteroidota bacterium | reverse complement strand
CTTATTAGGGACCTAGCTTATTAGGGACCTAGCTTATTAGGGACCTAGCTTATTAACGATCTGGGTTATTAACGACCTAGCTTATTAACGACCCTGTCCCTGTGGGCGTCCACGACCGGCACGTTGTGCCTGCTGGGCTGCCTGAATTTCTTCGTATTTCTTAATTTGCTCCGGCGTGAGCACACCGGCTAGCGAAGTAAGCGTTGCTTTATTCATTTCAGTCATTTTCTCACGCATACCGCCGCCAGCTCCGCCACCGCCACCTGCGCCGCGCATGGCTGCCATCATTTCAGTTCGCTTTTCCTGAGCGGTCCAAAGAATTTCCTTTACTTTAGGGCCCTGCTCTTCAGTAAGAGCCAAAGATGTTGTTAATGACGCAAAATTTGCATCGAATGCAGCTTTTTGCTCTGCGGGTGTCTGTTGAGGTCCCCGCCCTTGAGCCAATACTGGGTTGGCTGATCCAAGAACCAAAACGGCGGCAAAACAAAGGCCGACTACGAATTTAAGTTGTGAACGCATGATTGATTGTGGGGTTGTGCTTCGATATCTCTTAGACGAGCCTTATAAACTTACATTCCATCAGGCACATTTCCCCATATTCAACATCTGATGAAGAATGAACTGAAATACATTGTTTGCGTTTGGACATCGTAAAATAGCAGGTCGCCCACGTTCGAATTTAGCCAGAATCGCATTGGAAAGGGACTTTAAGATATACAATACGCTTTCGCGTTCCGTTGAATCCATCCAGACGAAGCAAAAAGGGCATTTAACCTTTTATTCGTGTGGTCCCACGGTCTATTCCTACGCCCATATTGGCAATTTCAGGTCCTTCGTAACGGCCGATCTCATCTTACGAACGGCAAGAGCCATTGGCTGGAATGTAACCTACGCGACCAATATTACGGATGTTGGACATCTGACCCAAGATGACTTCTCTGATCCAACGGGTGAAGACCGCATGGCCAAAGCCTTGCGATCCAAGGAAGGCGAAGCGTTTGCCAATGTTTGGGATTTGGCTCGTTTCTATTCCAACAAATTGATTGAAGATTGGCGCATTCTCAACTTGGTGGAACCGACGGTTCGTCCTCGGGCTACCGAGCATATGAGGGAGCAAATTGCCGCGGTTCAAATACTCATGGACAAGGGGCATGCCTATGAAACCTCGCAGGGAGTCTATTTCTCAGTAACCTCCTTTCCATCGTACGGCCAGCTATCTGGCAACACGCTGGACAACGAGCTAGAGCAAACCGTTCGTGACGTCGTAGTCGATAGTGAAAAACGCGACCCAAGAGACTTCGCGCTGTGGAAAAAGGACGACAAGCACCTTATGCAATGGTATAGCCCTTGGGGATGGGGGTTTCCGGGATGGCATATCGAGTGCTCTGCCATGGCTATGGCCTATTTGGGAGACGAAATTGATCTCCATGCCGGCGGAGAAGACTTGATTTTTCCGCATCACGAGTGTGAAATCGCGCAATCTGAGTCGCTAACGGGTAAACCGTTTGCCAAATATTGGGTGCATACGCGGTTTTTGCAGGTTGAGGGCGAAAAAATGTCAAAAAGTCTCGGGAATTTCTTTACGGTTCGGGACTTGGTTGCTCCTTCCTCAGACGGCGGCAAAGGAATTGATCCATTGGCGGTTAGGATGACGTTGCTTTCGGGTCATTACCGAAAACCTTTCAATTTTACGATCAAGACCTTGAAGGGAAACGTAAAACATCGCGAGCGCTTGATGGAAATTATTCAAGTTGTGGGATACCCGATTAACGATACTCGAAGCTACGAGGGTGAATTTGGAACGGCTTTAAAGTCCATCTACCTAAGGGCGTTGGATGCCATGACGGATGACTTGAACACCCCGACCGCTCTCGCGGCCTTGTTTGGCGGTACGAAGATGATTCTGGCCAAACTTTCAGCGCTAACTCCTGCGGAAATACATGCGACCCAGTCGTGGTTGGCCGACATGAACGATTTGCTCGGCGTTGTGCACGTAGTTGAAGGTGCGGCTCTCCCTGCTCAAAAACAGGAAGCCGACGATCTAGAACATGCCGTGGGCGTATTGTTGATCGAGCGTCAGCAGGCACGGACGGATAAAAATTGGAGCCGGGCCGACGAGATCAGACAATCGTTGACGGCACTGGGAGTAGAAGTGATGGATACTCCTGAAGGTGCCAAATGGAAAAAAATTGGATCCCTATAAAAAGAAGCGACATTGCAATGGCTTACGCGACCAAATTGTTGGACTATGGCACGATGGAAGGCGGTCTTGTCCGAATGATCGAACGGTTTAAAGAGGAAGGCACCCTGATTGGCGATCCATCTTTGGATCAATTCATCATGGATCATCCAACGGCAGCATTGCTGGGGATGCTTTTTGACCAACGGGTTCGTGCGGAATATGCCTTTGCGGGACCATTCAGGCTTTTTGAACGACTCGGTCACCTAGACCTGAATCGAATTGCTGACATGGAGCTTGAGCAGCTTGCGGCTGCCTTTGGCGAAAAACCCGCGGTCCATCGATTTACTAATGTGATGGCCGAAAGAACCCATGAGATTGCAAAGATCGTCGTAGCTAACTATGGCGGGAAAGCCGACAACATATGGAATCAAGGGGTTGATTTTCCAACCATCCAAAAACGCTTGGTTGCGCTACCTGGTTTTGGCCTCATGACCGCATCCAAAATGAAGTATGTGCTACATTATTTTGGATATCGAGACTTTTCATAAGTCGCAAGCGCCTGGACTTATGAAGTGGTCCACGGCATGTTAGGCTGCCAACGCTAGAAAATTATTGCCTTCAACGGTCAATGGTCCAATGACCAGGTAATTTCCGCTTTGCTTAATTTCAATAGCAGGTCTTTCCAGCGCCGGAACGTACATAAAAGCTTCCCAAGCGATATCTACAGCGGCATCAATCAGTTCTGATGCATCCCACTGTCCCGAACGAGAAAAGATAGACCGGTCCCAGCCAATGGCACCGCCAGGTAAGGATCGTACATATTTTTCAAGGTATTCGTGTGCTCCCATTGTCGCATCCTCCTTTTCCCTCTGTTTCCAGAATTCAAAAGTCTGTTCAAGGTCACTCTTTTTATCGGCAGTACCTGCCAAATAAAAAGGCAGTTACGTTGGGTAACTGCCTTTTTCTATTTCAAATGGCGTGCCGAGTCTGCCTACGTGGACATTTTTTATGCCGAAACGTCGAAAACGACTGGTGAATGGCTTATCTCTTCCAAAAAGAGGGCACGAATAAGATAACCACAGTGAAGATTTCTAGTCTTCCGGCCATCATCAGTAAGGATAGCACCCATTTCCCCATGGCTGGAACGTGAGCGTAGTTCTCTGACGGGCCTAGCGTTCCAAATGCCGGGCCAATGTTACCCACACTGGACAGTGTGGCTCCAAAAGAAGTCAAGAGATCCATCCCAAGAAAAGTCATTGCGACCGTGCCAAAACCAATAATTCCCAAATAGAGGACAATAAAGGAAAGGACGTTTTTCATTACGTCCTGAGAAACGACTCGACTATTTAGCCGAATGGGCATCACGGCTTGTGGATGTATGAGCTGCTTGATCTCTTTGAACGAATTTTTGAACATCAATACGTGACGCACAACCTTTACACCACCCCCCGTCGAGCCTGCCATCCCCCCGCTGAAAAAACACAGAAATAAAATGCCAATCGCAATGGGTGGCCATATTTCATAGTCGGCAGTCCCAAAACCCGTTGTCGTAATAATACTGGTTGCTTGAAAGGCACCATAACGAAACGCTTCCGCGATCGAAGCATACCCACCAAAGACCCCTTCTGCTTGCACCTCGGGTAAAAGATGCATACTGGGCGTCCAAATACTAAACGTGATAATCAGTGTCGCTGCAAGCGTGATTCCCGTATACACCCTGAATTCGGTATCCTTAAACACGGTGATCGTTTTTCCCCTAAGCAACCTAAAGTGGAGCGCAAAATTGACCCCTGCCAAAAACATAAAAACAGTAATTACCCAGTCAATGTAACTGGAACCAAACTGTCCGACGGATCCATTTTTGGTCGAGAAACCGCCGGTCGCCATCGTAGCAAAGGCGTGATTAATGGCATCAAATGGTGTCATTGCCGGCAAAAGAAAACATATTTCGACGAAGGTAATCCCGACATAAATCAGCCATAGGCGCTTGGCCGTTTCTTGAACCCGTGGTGTAAGTTTGTCCGCTGAGGGACCCGGAACCTCTGCTCTATACAGCTGCATTCCTCCCACGCCCAACAGGGGCAGTATGGCCAACGTCAAAACAATGATACCCATACCCCCCATCCAATGAGCCAAGCTTCTCCAAAGCATGAAAGAACGCGGCATGGCTTCTATATCCATATTGCCGGCGCCGCCGAAAATAGTGGCTCCAGTAGTCGTAAACGCGCTCATCGTTTCAAAAAAGGCGTCTGTAAACGAATCTAGCACGCCCCCAAGGACGAAAGGGAGCGCTCCAATTAAAGACAGCACCAACCACGCCAGCGCTACAATAGCAAAACCATCTCGCATTTGGAGCTCCTGATTCGCTTTGCCTTTGTAATACCAAGCCGTGCTCC
>CALEEY010000316.1 GCA_937877085.1 uncultured Bacteroidota bacterium | reverse complement strand
GGGGCTGGTAAGGATAGAGTCGGGAAGGCGCTCTAGAAATTGGGGGATTAAACGGGCCGCAGATTCACTATAGGTGTCTTCCAGCAGGTCGTAAACGTTGATGCCATCGGGTAGCGTGGCCACTCTATCTTCAGGCGTTTTGGTATTCCCAGAAGATGCTAAAAAAGTAAAATTGTTTGTTCCAACAATCTGAACCTCTGGAGACCCCAATATGACCTGGGTTCCATTTACAAACGCAACACCGTCTTGTCTAATCAGGGAAATGGCTTCCATTTTTCCCTGGAGAAGCTGCAACCAACTCGGCATGTCGGATAGCCCAGTTAAACCCTGCCAATGAAGCAGGGGAACGGGACCAACAGAAGCCTCTCGTACGGAGTGTATTAACGGCATACTGCTTCTGAATCTAGAAATAAGAACCAACTCTTCGCGATTTTCCGTCTCAATTCTGGAATGGGCTACCTCGATTTCGTCTGCAGGTATACGTTCACTCGTTACGTAGGCATCGCCACGCAATAAAAATGCCCAGGATAAGTCTGTCTGGCCAGAAGAAGGCGCCGAAGTATGCCCGATGGGGGCAATGAAGGTCCCCGGAACCAACAACCCTAAAAACAGCCGATCGGGCGTGCTAATTTGGGTTTCGATAAAAAATGGAATTGAAATTCGACCTGTTGCGTACCGAGCGGCAATGAAAGAAGCAGAATCCCGCAACGCGCTGGAAATCGTATTGAACTCAAATCCATCGACCTGAAGGATCTCTCTTAAATTTCGATTGGCCCTGGCCGCGGCGCTCGTGTCTTCTGGGGCAAAAGGATTCCACGCGATCCAATCGAAAAGACGCTCGACTGCTAAACTATGCCATGTTTCCCAGGGTTCGACCTCGACCCCCAATAAGAGCAGGGTCGGGTGCCTAGCTATATCATTGGCTAAAAGCGCCGCGTTTAGCCCGGTAGTCAAAAGACCCAACGCTTCTGCTGTTTCCGTTGGAAGTAGTTTGGCCTCTCGTTCGGCCAACTCCCCCAATTGCAATTGACGAGTCAGTCGATCTATTTCAACAGCATCTTGTCCAAAAACGGTACTCAGATTACCCAGTGCGGCTTCCCGCCACAAGAGTAATTGCCAAGATCGTGATCTACCCATGCCATATCCGAGGCCAATCAGGGCATCGTGCTGCGAAGCTGCGTCTATTTCTACGGGGCCGTCGTCAGACCACCCCACAGTTAAGGGATCGCGAACGCCGGATATTTCAAGCGAACTTGGAGCTCTGGGCCCGGCAAAAAAGGCCAAATACCATACCAACCCTGCCATTAAGAGAGCGATCAGAATGGATCCCAAACCAATAAGTATACTTTGTTTCCACATGGAGCTATGCGATTCCCGAGGCTACGCGCTTTGCAAGCAAAAATGCCTCAAACTCAGAGGCGGATAACGCATTGAGGCACCCAGCAGCCGTTAGACCTCCTTTTCGGGACACTAAAGCGCCCCATTTCATTAAGTCTAATTGGTCAATGGAATGCGCATCTGGATTGATAGATACGGGTACGCCCAATTGAGTGGCTGTCTCTATCCATCGCCAATCGAGGTCCAGTCGATAAGGATTGGCATTTAACTCCACAGCTACTCCAAAATGCGCGCATGCTTCCAAAACCGCCTGGTGGTCGATAGGATATCCTTCTCTCTTAAGAATAAGACGCCCCGTCGGGTGACCCAAGATGGTGGTGTAGGGATTCGAAACGGCTTTGATAATCCGATCGGTGGCCTCGATTTCGGTCATTTTGAACCCAATGTGGACACTGGCAACAATGAAATCGAACTGAGCCAATAGGTCATCGGGATAATCCAACCTACCATCGGTTAAAATGTCGCTTTCTATCCCAAAAAATACTTTAAACGGAGCGCCGCCATCGGATGCAAACTCCTTGTTTAACCGACTAATTTCCTGTTGTTGTTTAAGCACGGTAGCCACGCTCATTCCGCTAGCAATCTTTAATGACTGACTATGATCGCAGATTCCAAAATATTCAAAACCGGACGCACGAACGGCTAACGACATGTCTTTAAGACTATGTGCGCCATCGGAATACGTAGAATGATTGTGCAACACCCCGCGCAGCTCTGAATACTTGAGTAAAGGAAGCTTAGAAAGCGCCTCCGCTCTAGAATAAGCCAGCGGAAGATCGCGGAGCTCCGGGGCGACAAAAGGGACTCCCTTCCACTCAAATACGTCAGATTCCGCAGTGCAATCGGCTGGACATTCTGAAAGGTCGAATGCTTCCACGAAAGCCCTAGGCCCGATAGATTCGAATAACGTCCTTCCGGAAATTCCTTCTTGTACAAATATCAATTCGAGAGGCAGTCCATCGGGGAAGGTGGTCGTTGCCCTGAGCACCACTGGCCCCGGCGCGCGGTCCGTTCCTACTACTGGCCTCATGGCAAGCCCAAGGCCTACATCGGTACAAATCTGGGCCTCGAGTCCTTTTTCACACGTTACAACGATGGAGATAGCCTCAACGATATCCATTAAACGAGCGACATCGCCGCCAAAAGAAGCCGCTTTAACATGTGGGTGGCTTACAAGTTGGGCTTGCAATCGCAGAGCGTCGGCCCAAGCATCGGCCATGCGCCTTTTTCCCTGATAGGAGCGGATGTTGCCGATATTTTCTAGGATGGTTTGTTGACTCTTCTCCGCAAAACCGTCGAGCGAGGCAATGCGGCCTGCCAAGGCAGCGGCCTCTAAATCATCCAAGGATTGAATCCCAAGCGACTGCCACAACATACGTGCTTTTTTCGCACCTAAGCCTTTAACCGAGAGCACATCCAAAAGCCCCGGAGGGAGCCCACCCAAAATATCGTCCCTTAGTTCGAAGGATCCATAGGCTAAAATCTCCTCAATTTGAGAAACAAGACCGGCCCCTATGCCTTTGATATGGGTCAGTTCTCCACTAGAAATGAGTTCGCGCACGCCCGTCTCAAGGCGTTCGATAATTCGTGCGGCATTATCCAGAGCCCGAGCTCTGAACGGATTGCCGCCAGTCAGTTCAATGAG
>CALEEY010000315.1 GCA_937877085.1 uncultured Bacteroidota bacterium | reverse complement strand
ATGGTGGAGATGCTGGGAGTCGAACCCAGGTCCGAATGAACGTCTAGTCAGGCGTCTACATGTGTAGTCGACTTACTTATTCTCGAGTGCTCCGTTGGCCAGTCGTCTTGGGCCAGAAACACTTAAAGGCTGATCGAGCTTTAGATACGCTTATTCAGCCGGCATGGCGTACCCTATCCTATCTAATTTGATGCCCTAGTCAGCCGCCGATAGGCGAACATGCTGTAGGACAGATAGCAAGCTTAAAGTTCGTATACGACTTAAGCGGCCATCGCGAATGCGTAATCGTTTGCATTTGTCTTTTTCTAGCAAGATTTACGAGCATACTAGAAAGCTCGACACGCGACCTGCTCTACTTTCCACCCGTCGAAGCCGTGACATCCCCATTTTGGTAAGAACATTTCCGGGAAAGGGTTGGAACGATCCCGAAAATTGGTGCCGAGGCACTGGTTGTAATCCTTGCGTCGGATGCGAACACCCTAGCCTATCATATACAATCTAGAACGTTAACCCACCCAAAACAGTTTCACGAATTCACATTCACGAAGGCGATCGCGCAAATCGTCCTACAGTTGGACGATCCGGTCCTAAAAGGCCACTTCCTTGCTCGGAGAAATGGGAGCTATATGTCCATCCGGGTCAAAATACAGCTTCTCCAGCGCTACTTGCCGCTTATACGTCCCCCCACCGGGTCCATCGCTGATGTGATAAACTAAATACCATTGACCCGCAAACTCAGTAACCGCTGGATGACTGGTAGCAAAATCCTCGCCCGGTAGGTTGGGCAAGGCATCCATAATACGCCCTTGATAGCGCCATGGGCCAAACGGACTTTCAGACACGGAATAGTCTATGGTCGCCGGGTTGATCCCGGCAGCGTAAATCACGTAATAAATGCCCCCGCGCGTAAAAAGATAGGGAGCCTCAAAAATGTGTTCCGGGGTCTCTTCAACCAAGTCCCCCGCCAACGAAACCATATCCGATCCCAGCTCCACCGTCACCATTCTCCCAAAACCACCATACGACAGATAGGCGCGCCCATGGTCGTCAACGAACACGGTTGGGTCGATGGTGAATACCGTCTGGTAATCAAACTCAAAATCGAAAGCTTCCATTTCGATCCGGTCGTCTATGAGCGGCGCTCCAATGGCATCGACAAACGGCCCAAGCGGAGAATCGCCAACGGCGACGCCAATCGCCATTCCGCTGCCATCCCCCTTGTTTACCGGCACGTACCAATAAAAACGCCCCTCTTTTTCAACCATTTGACCTGCCCACGCATTGGCATCGGCCCATTCAAACACGTCCAGACTCAATACTGGCCCCCCGTTGTCGGACCAATGCACCAAGTCCGTCGAAGACAAGACGTACCAATTGAACATCTGAAAGTCGGTCTCCCCTTCGTCGTGACCGGCCGTAATGTAAAATGTACAATTATGAACGAGCACGGCTGGGTCGGCGGTGTAGAGGTCTGGAAGCAGCGGATTGGCTACCGTTGAGCCTGACAAGGGACTAGGGCATTCTTCGCGAGACAAATCGCCGCCCGTTCCGCACGCCGAAAACCCCATCAACAGAAACCCCATCAACAGAAACCCCGTCAGGAGAAACCCCGTCCACGGAAGTCCCTTCGACAAACGGCCCAACGACTGAAAACCCTTCGACAAACGGCCCAACGACCGTATACCGGTCACCCGTAATCTGAAATCAGCGTTTCTTTTCCCCATTAGCGCCCCGTCGGCCCTCCGACTTGCAAACTTCGTGGTGGTGCATTTTTTACGTACGTATCGAGCCAAGTCGCCGTTTCCCACATCATGTGGAGCACCGACTCGCGGGCGCGGTAGCCATGACTTTCATGCGGAAGCATCACCAACCGAGCGGTCGCTCCATTTCCTTTCAACCCAGCATAAAACCGCTCGCTCTGGATGGGAAACGTACCCGAGTTGTTATCTGCCATGCCGTGAATGAGTAGAATAGGCTCATTGACTTTGTCCGCGTGCATGAAGGGCGACATAGCAAAGTATACTTCGGGCGATTCCCAAAATGTTCGAGGCTCCGCTTGGAATCCAAAAGGAGTCAGGGTCCGGTTGTAGGCGCCACTTCGAGCAATACCGGCCCTAAATAAATCGGTGTGGGCCAACAAGTTAGCGGTCATGAAAGCGCCATAGGAATGGCCGGCAACGGCCACTCGTTCAGGATCCACCACACCCCGTCTGGCTCCTTCGTTGATGGCTGCTTCGGCATTAAGGCGCAATTGATCGATGAAAGTGTCGTTTGGCTCTTCGTCCCCTTCGCCCACAATAGGCATAGCGGCATTGTCCAAAATGGCGTACCCCTGGGTCACGTAAGGAATGGCTCCAGAATACGAAACCCGTTTAAAGCGATACGGCGAATCTGTGATCTGCCCTGCTGCGTCGGCGCTTTTGAATTCCTGTGGATACGCCCAAAGAAGCGTGGGCAAAGGACCGTCGCGTCCTTTGTCGTACCCTGCTGGCAAATAGAGCGTGGCCGAAAGTGGGACACCATCCGCACGCGTGTACGTGATGAATTCTTTACTGATGGCATCCATTTCGGGATAGGGATGCTCAAAATGGGTGATGGCCGTCATGGACGGCGACCCAACCTGGCGCAGATAGTAGTTTGGAGGCTCGGACGTCGACTCACGCGAGGTCAGAAATATACCCGCTGCCACATCAACCCAGCCGACCACATTTTCATAGTAAGGAGCTTCGGATCTGAATAATTCCTCCACCTGACCAGACCCAAGGTTCATTTTACGCAAGAATGGTCTGTTCCCTTCTGGGGAAGCTCCCGTTCCAGACAGGTAAATACCCCTACCATTGTCCGTGGTTACAATCAACCAACGTCCAGCAGGTCCGACTTCCACCGTAGGCCGGCCGGGGTCGCTATAGGAGTCCTCATACGAACGGTCAAACAAGACTTTGGAAGGATAATTCGGCTTGTCTGGATTGAAAATATAGGTTCGCGTCTGGCGCGTAGACGTCCAACTTTCGTTGATCAATGCAAAACCTTGATCACTCCAGCTTACCCCAGCGTAGCGTAGGGGGAGACGAATCAGTTCCTCTGCTTGACCCGAAAATGGACTTGGTAACTGATATAAGGCATCTCGGAAGTCAGCTTCTGCCCGTCCATCGCCGCCGTCCAAAGCCTCTACCCACGCCAATGTCGCCTCTTTGTCTTGCCTCCACCCAACCGAGCGAACGCCGGTTGTGGTCGAACCTGAACCAGACGGCACTTCTTCCATAAGTGGAAGATCCGTTACCTCTTTTACCACGGCTCCCGTTCGGTCCCGAACCTCAATCCGCGTTGGAAATCGATAAATAGGTACCAAGTAAGAAAACGGACGATGCGCCGTTTGTGTCAATACATACTTCCCGTCGGGCGAGGGGGACATCATGGTCACCATTCCAGATAATCCGAACGAGACAGCCGTTCCGCTCACTGAAACATTCACCACATCGGAAGCCATGATCCATTCTAGTAAATCCGCTTCATAAGGCGTAGTTAACAGATCTTGATAGGTGGCAGCCGGCGCCTTCTTGCCCATATTTTCCTGAATGACCGGAGTGGAAGGTACCGCGGGCTCGACCGGCATGGCCCCCCTGCTCGGGGACACCATGCGCACCAAAAGTGACTTGCCTCCTGGCAGCCATGTGTAAGCCGAACCAAAGGCGGCGTTAACCGGAGAATCGATCAAACGACGTGCAATTCCCGTTTTGCCGTCCGCTAAAAACATTTCGATTCGGTTTACAAACGATACCATGAATGCAATGTGTGCCCCATCCGGAGACCAGGAAACGTTGGCAATCTTTCCATCGGTGGGGACGCCCGATACCGTCGTTTCCTTGCCGCTCGCTATGTCTGAAATGACAATTCCGGTGATGTAGCTCGACCGCGACGGTCCATTATTTCGTGGATTAATCCGAATTCCACCAATCCGAAGTTCAGGCTGCGCCAATTCTTCTATTCCCGGTACGGACTCCCGGGACATCAACAACAACGAGGTGCCGTCTGGAGAAACGGATACTTGTGGGGCCTCAGGAGCATCGACCAGCGCTCTTAAGGCGTCTGGAGGGGTCTTGTAGCCGTTTTCTTGGGCCAATA
>CALEEY010000314.1 GCA_937877085.1 uncultured Bacteroidota bacterium | reverse complement strand
TTCCATGCCATCGTCGTGGCCATTTCGAAAAAACATGCCATGTTCGGGATCAAAATGCTCGTCTATCCACCCCTGGTACTGCTCTTCCATGTAGGGTAGCATCGACTTAATCCATTCCTCGTCCCCGTTCACCTCGTACACCTGCCAGAGCGCCGCCGCATACCAGTTGGAGTACCGGCGGGGAGATGCCCCCTCGGTATCGATCCAATACCGAGCAAAATCGTCGACAATTCGAGGGTCTTTTAACCATCTTACTTCACCGAACTGGTGGCCAAGTGGACACGAAATACCGCCGAAAGTGCCCGACCAAAACGGCCGGTCCATAAATTCAGTAAACAGATAGCCTGTCGCGGGCGAACCATACGTGAGATGGGTCTTGAGTACCTCCCATCGGTAGTAGTACACCTCGTTTATGGATGAATCGGGGGTTTCTATAAACGGAATACGCTCTGAATACCAATCCCATTCCCGACTGTCCCACCAAGCATATCGATCAAATACGTCTTTTTTATTGATGATATCGGAGTTCGTATTGCACCCCGCAATCATCAAACCTACCAAAAGGCAATAAATAAAATGTTTCAAAGTCATTTGTGGTCGTTAAGAGGAAAGAAATGCACAGAACTTCAACATATCGGGTGTGTAATACATCGATTGTCCTTCCTATCTTTTGCGGATAACCAGTAAGACAAACAATATGAATTACGATAAGAAAGCCATTCTAGGTTGGGCCCTTCCCATGTTCACCATTCCGGCGATGCCCGTAATGGCGACTTTAGTGGCTGAACCAAGTGTCCCACTGATTTTAGGTGTTGCCGCTGCCGTTGCAATCGTGTCTGCTTTCGTTGGTAATCTGTTTGACGACAAGGAATAGTCCTGGTTTTTGTCTAGAGCCGAGCGAGGCTGCTTCAGCGTTATAGCCAAAAACTGAAGTACAAATAGACTCCGAGCACCAAGCCAAGTACGACGCTAGAACCAGCGACCTCCTTCCATCCCCAACTGGCTCGGTTTTCCGCTTTTTGGGCGTCTGTAACCGAACCAAAGGTCAATCCCTCGACTTTGGCCGCCGTTGGCGCTACCGTCATGTACGAAATGACGACGATCAGTATAACGGAGAATAGGAATAGTACGCCGGAAAAATAGTACCCGTTAAACGACCCGAGTGCTCCTAGCATCGTCCCTGGATCGATCGATCCGCTTTGCGTCATGGTTTGGACCGTCAGCTTGAACATGCCAATCACAAACCCGACGACTAGGCCATAAAACGCTCCATCCGCGTTGATTCGTTTGTTGAAAATCCCCAACAAAAATACAGCTGTTATGGGAGGAGCTAGGAATCCCTGCACGTTCTGCAAATAGTCGTAAAGGCCGTTGTTTCCTTCGGAAATCTGCTTCATGATGGGTATCCAGAGCAGCCCAAACCCAACAACAACGCCTGTTGCGATGCGTCCAACCTTAACAAGATGACTCTGCAGCTTACCGGGACGCAGTTTTTCGTAAATATCGATCGTGAAAAGGGTCGCGCACGAATTAAAGAGCGAAGCCAGCGAACTCATCAGAGCGCTAAGCAAACCGCCAACCACCAAACCCCGGAGTCCAACGGGTAAGAGGTTGGCTACCATGGACGGAAAGACCATGTCGCCCAACACATTACCGTTTTCGTCAAGGGGAATGGGCAATAGTCCTTTGGTTTGAAGCGCGTATCCAATCATTCCGGGAATCAGAAAGATGAAGACGGGCCACACCTTCAAAAACCCTCCGAATATGGCGCCTCGACGGGCGTCTGTGAGCGAACGCGCAGAAAGCGTGCGCTGGACGATGTATTGATCGGTACACCAGTACCAGATTCCAATAATGGGCGACGCGATCAGAACGCCCAACCACGGAAAATTGGGGTCGCTATTGGGGCGCCACAGCGCAAACTGGTCGCTGTTCTGGCCGATAATCATCTTTAGCTCACCCCAGCCTCCTAAAAGTGATAGGCCAAAATAGGTGATGAACACTGATCCGATGAGCAGCAATGCGGTTTGCATGACTTCCGTATACACCACGGCTCTGAGCCCCCCAAAAACGGTATAAATCCCTGTCAAAACCACCGTCGTAATGGCTCCGACCCAGAACGCATTATCGGGTGTACCAAACGTGTACGGGAGGAGCGTCCGAAAAACCAACGCCCCAGCATACACAGTGACCGACACTTTGGTCAACACATAGGCTACTAGCGATACGATGGAGAGGACCCATCGGGAGCGGGAATCAAATCGCTTTTCCAAAAACTCGGGCATCGTAAATACCCCCGCTCGGTAGTAAAAAGGCACAAACACCCACGCCAGCATGATCATGATCCACGCGTGGAGTTCCCAATGGGCCTGGGCCATTCCGTTGGTAGCGCCACTGCCCGCCAGCCCCACAATATGCTCGGACCCGATATTAGACGCGAAAAGTGAGGCTCCAACGGCAAACCATCCAATGTCTCGCCCGGCCAAGAAATAGTCCGTAGTCGTCGCTTGGCGCCCAGAAGACCACCAAACGATAACCACAATAATCAGAAAGTAGGCTCCGATAATAATCCAGTCGATGGGTGTCATGTTTATCTGGGTAATGGATGATTGAAGAGGGAGTTAGGCGGTTAAATTTACTTCGTCGCGAAGGTCCAGAAGCTTTTTCATAACCTGGGAAAGATTACTCTGCGTACCGGCCACGCCAAAAGCATCGTGCAACTGGGCGTAGAGCTCAAACAACACGTTGTAAGTGGCTACGTTGGCAGGAATGGGACTAAAGTGCTCAGGCAAAACGCCGGTCATAGCACGGATGGCCTCTGGAAACTCGGAATAGCCCCCCGCTTCCTCCCCGGCAACAACGGCCCCCGCGATAGCGGCCCCCAAGGCGCACGTCTGGGTGCTACCGGAAATAAACATCGGACGATTCAGGACGTCGGCATAAATCTGCAACAGAAGTTTGTTTTTGGCCGAAATCCCGCCACAATTGACGATTCTCTTAACCTCAATGCCATAGGCTTCAAAACGGTCAATGATGGTCCGCGCCCCAAAGGCCGTTGCCTCGATTAGGGCTCGGTACATGTGAGCCGGGGTCGAATGGGTGTTCATCCCCAGTATGAGCCCCGATAATCGTTGATCGACCAGAACCGTACGGTTGCCATTGTGCCAGTCCAGCGCCAAAAGACCGCTTTGGCCCGGTTTCAATCCTTCTGCTTCGGCCGTCAGCGTTTCGTGATTGGCGCCTTCTGGTCGCACCACGTCCACAAACCAATTGAAAATGTCTCCCACACCGGATTGGCCGGCTTCCAGACCATAACTACCCGGAAGGACCGATTCGGGCACGATACCGCACAATCCGGGAATATCCGGTAGGTTCGCCGATAGTGGAGCCGTCATGATGTCGCAGGTCGACGTACCGATGATTTTCACCAAAGTACCCGGTTCCACTCCCGATCCAACCCCTCCCAGATGGGCGTCAAATGCACCAACAGCCACTTTTATTCCTGCTTTCAGCCCAAGTTGGGCCGCCCACTGCACGGTTAATTCCCCCGCCGCATCTCCAACTGAATACGCTTTATCTGGAAGCGTCCCGCGCACTCGGGCGAGCGCCGGATCGAGTCGGTCCAGAAACTCCGCCTCGGGATATCCACCCCAGTCGGCATGAAACAGCGCTTTGTGACCGGCGGCACAGATGCCCCGTTTCAGCGTGGATGGATGGTCCGTACCCGTTAGGAGCGCCGGGATCCAGTCCGCGTGTTCCACCCACGTGTGCGCCGCTGCAAATACTTCGGGGTCTTCGGCCAAACAATGCCATATTTTCGCCCAAAACCACTCGGAACTGTACACGCCACCACATTTTGCCAAATACTGCGGGGCGCTTGCGGTGGCTGAGGTGGCTGAGGTGGCCGCGGTGGCTGAGGTGGCCGCGGTGGCTGAGGTGGCCGCGGTGGCTGCGGCCGTGATCCGAGCGGCTTCGGCGTTGATTCGAGCCGCCTCCGCGTGCGCCGTATGGTCTTTCCAGAGCCAAACCATGGCCGCTAGACGATTCGAAAAGCGGGGATCGAAGGCCAGCGGCTGACCCATCGCATCCACCGGAATGGGCGTCGATCCAGTGGTGTCTATCCCTATTCCAATGATGTTTGCTGGGTCAAAAGCAGCGGACGCGCCGACCTGACCGGCTTCTTGCGCGCCACTTTGAGCATCTTGCGCGCCACTTTTGGTATGTTTGGTGCCATTTTCACCACTTTCCGCGCCACCAATAGCATGCTGTGCGCCACTTTGAGCGGCAAGATTAGCTCCGTAGGCGCCCCTTTGAGCATTTCGGGCTTCTTCCGCGCCACTTTGGTCATCCCGGAAACCCTCAGCGCCGCCCTCCTTTCCGCCCTCCTCTCCGCCAGCCTGCCCAACACCATGGCTACCATTTTGAGCAGCAGTATTGGCGCCATTACCGTCATTTTGGGCATTTTGGGCGCCGTAGGCGCCTTTTTGAGTGTCTTGGTTGGCGCGATAGGCGTCTCGATTGGCATCATAGACGTCTTGGTTGGCGCGATAAGCGTCTGGAGTGGCGCCATAGGCTTCTTGGTTGGCGCGATGGGCGTCCGTAATGGCTCCGGTAACACAGGCCACCATGCTGTCGACATAATCCTGAGGATGTTGACGGGCCAAGTCGGGCCGCGTGGCGTCCAGTAATATGCCATCCCTACCTGATGCATACGGCGCAACGGCAGTGCCCACCTCTCGACCCGTTGCCGTGTGGACGATAAGCGCCCGCACGGAACTGGTTCCGAAATCAATACCTAGGGAATAGGTCTCACGCATGATGGTAGACTTCCCAATCGAGGTACTTTTCAAAGGCTTCTTTCAGTATGCCCGCCACGTTGGCCCGCGTAGCCGCCACATGGTGTTCAAATCCTTCATTACAGATGTATTGAAGCAGTTTTTGAAGGTTATTGACCTGAAATACGCCATAGCCACCAAAGGTTTTTAGGGTGTCTTCGGTGAAATGAGCCTCACCGACGTAGGCCCGAATGCGGCCTTGGAGATCGTCGGTGGTGACTCGGGCATAGGAGAAGGGACCGGCGGCGACGCGGCCCACAATGGTCCCATAAGTGTTCTCTTTGCCCACGGATCCGGCTATAATTTCCTGGTAATCCATCTGATGATCCGCAAAGAACGCTTTGGGCAGATTCGAACAGTGAAATACCACGCCTTTGTTGGGATCATCCCCAAAATTGTTATTCCAATCGAGTAGGGCTGCCGGCTTAAGAGCCGCCTGTTGCAAGGCGAACATGCTTAAAACGCCCGCTACGTCGGCTTCACAGGCGCTGGCCATGAGGTTGTTGCTCATCATGCTCATACACGTGCACGGTACGACCCCGTAAAACTCTTGCAAGGCCGTCCAACACTGAATGGCCGTGGCGTCGAGTTCGTGTTGGTTCACAAATCGATCGATTGCCACGGCAAGCTTGGCCTGCATAAGTAATCGGTCTTCCGGAATCCGACTGGTTTCGGTGTACGCCCGAATCTCTTCCAGTTTAGTTTTGACAATTACGTCAGACTCCGTCATCGGCCGAATCCATCCCAACAGCTCGGACAAGTCGAGGGTTTCGACGCTTATTCCGGAGCGTTCCAGAAGTTTTTCGCTATACCGAACGGTATTGAAAGCAGCTGGGCGGGCGCCTATTTGGCCAAAACGAGCCCCTTTTATCGATTTTACGACCCGGCAAACCGCTGCAAAATCGGATAGGTCTTGTTTGAATTCAGGCGATGAAGGGTCCATGGTGTGCTCTGAAGTGAGCGAATACCGAATACCATATTGCCGCAAATTGTTACAGGCCGACATTTTGCCGCAAAAGCTATCCCGCCGGAAGGCTATGGACATCTCCGTTGTCACATCTTTGAAAGCATGTACCAATACGGGCACGTCCAGACCCGAAAAACGGATGGTATTGGCCACTGCGCGTTCATCACCAAAATTGGGAAGCGTGACCAAGATGCCATCAATCGAGTCCCGATGCGCCTTGAAAAGGTCCGCGCAAATGCGCGATTCCGTAAGGCTTTCGACCGCCCCGTGCGAGGTGTCCGCTTCAGGTACAATAACCACGTTGATGCCAAGCTCTTTCAAGGTAGCTAGCATTTGTTCTCGTCCCGTAACACACAAATGTTTAGGAAAAAACCCTCGATTGCCAACAATGACCCCTAGGGTTACCGGGCGCCCATTGTTGGAGGGGTGACTGCGTGCCGAACGATGGGCATTGGGTTGGGTTAACTGTGTCATGCTGTTAAATGGCTCTAGTACTTGATCGCACGACGAGTTCGGCGTCCAATAGGACCCGTTTGCTTCGTGTATCGGTTGATGATTGAATCTGTTCGATGGCAATGGCAGCGGCTTGCCTGCCCATTTCGCGCTTGGGGATACGTACGGTGGTCAGTGGGACTTCGAGGTAGGAGGCCACGTCAATATCGTCAAATCCGACAACGGACACGTCCCCCGGAATGCGCAGTCCCAATTCCCGCAGCCCGCGCATGGCTCCAATGGCCACTAGGTCGTTGTAACAGACGAGTGCTGTAAAACGAGCGAGGGGTAGATGATCGAGAACGGCGTTGTAGCCTTCGGCTAGGGTGGCGCCGGCGTGCACGATGCGCGCGCTGGGACAAGCGCGCAGCACGCCGGCGCCACGTTCCAACGCATGATGAGAATACCTAGGCCCGGCAAGATGAACCAACTCGGTGTGCCCAGCGCAGACCAAATGCATGGTCGCTTCAAAAGCGCCCTTTTCGTTGTCTATATCCACCACGGATGCGGCGTCTCCCAATTGGCCCTCGATCATCACAAATGGAATGTTATGGGCCGCCAATTCCTCAAAATGCGAGGACTCGGTACCTGATTCCATTAAAGGATTGATAATGAGACCGTCTATATCCTTGGCCACCAACACTTTAACGGCATCGACCTCTCGATCAAAAACCTGCTCGGAGCTCATGACCAGAAGTCGATATTGGTGTTTTTGGGCCTCTTCCTGGGCCCCAACAATGATGTCTGCGAAATAGGGATTATGGATTTCTTTGACAACCAATCCCAACGTCTTTTCTCGAGGAGATCCCAGCCGGCGCCGGGCGGCTTCGACCGGCCGGTAGTTCATGGTATCCATTATTTGGAGAATCCGCTTCCGCGTTACCCCGCGTACGGAGTCCCGCTGGTTCAGCACCGCAGACACGGTCCCGATAGACACTCCGGCCTCGTGGGCCACATCCTTGATAGTGGTTCGCCTCATGGAAAATTACGAGCCTTGAGTAAGCGTACGACAATCAAATACGCGGCCCACTCGGCCTCTTTCTCGACTCGAAAAGCGCAATCGAATGCTCGTAGCGCCTTTTGTCAGGCCCATCGGAAGGTCGTATGTCTCCCTGAAAAACTGGGCAGGCTGGCTTTTGACCAATTTGGGTGAGGCGACGGTGAATCTCCCGGCCGAGCCCCCAGTAGAGCCCCCGGTCGATTTCCCTGTAGATATTCCTGGCGAGCCCCCGGCTGAAATATCGAACGGCACGTTAGAAGCGTCGCCGCTCCAATAGGTGCACATCAATTGGTTTGAAGCCGTGGGGTTAACCTTGATATCAAATTCGAACCAGCCTTTGGCGCCCGCTTCCCTAAACTTTTTCCCAAAAGCCACGCCTGCCGTAGACTCTTCACTTTCAAAATGGTGCTCCTCTTCAACCAACATGATGCCTAGGCGAACGGCTTCTACCGTTGCTTCGTCAATGGCTCGTTGCGCGGCCCGTTCGGCTTCGTAGGCTTGTTGTTCTGCTTTCCACCCTGCATCGTCAAAAACGTCCCAATAAATGCTGTAACGCTCCCGATGAATCCGGTAGAAAGGTTTTAAAACGACATCATTAGGCCTTCCAACCCCAATGGTATGGAAGGTCAGTGGGTCTCCGGCAAGCGGCTTGATCCAGTCTTCCAGCGCGCCTGTGGGCGCAACGAAAACGGGTACATTGGGGGTGGGCTCTTCAATAAAAGCCGTGTCGCTGTCCGAAAACGGGCCCCCAACGGGCATCCCTTCGGTCCCCAGGGTGCCCCCAAGTACTATCGGACCGTACATAATGGCTTTCCGATTGGGATTGTCCGGCATGGACTCCGTTCTTAGCTCCATTGGAATCGTCATTTCAACAACATCCCCATCCGAAAACGTCCGACTGATTTCAACATAGGAACCGGGCTGACTCGGCGTGCGAATCACTTGGCCGTTCACTTTAATTTCTGGGGTGCGCGCGGCCCACGAAGGATGCCGTAGATGCAGGGTGAACGCCGTTGGCTTTTCGGTTGAAATAACGAAGCGGGTTTGGTCGCTGTCGGGAAACCGGGTTTCCTGTCGAATGGTAACCGATTTAGCTTTCCAAGTCAGTTCAGAGGGTGAAAATAGGTTTACATAAATGCCATCATCATCATGAAAATAGATGGCTTCGCCGTACTTGACGTGGTTTTCCATGCCCGAACCCACACAACACCAAAAAGCGCCTTCGGGGGTCGAATACGTCTTAAAGTGTCCCGGTTTGAGCGACATGAAATACGTAAACATACCGGTATCCGGGTCCTGCGACGCCAAAATATGGTTGTACAAGGCGCGTTCGTAGTACTCTGCATACCTAGCCTTGGGCTCGAGGGTGAACAGATGCCGGGTTAACCGAAGCATGTTGTACGTGTTACACGTTTCAGCTGTGGTGGCGTCCAGGCGGTCGTTCAAACGACGGGGTTCATCCAGAAATTCTCCCATGCTGTTGCCGCCAATCACATACGAATGGTCGTCTACCATTTGCTGCCAGAAGAAATCGGCTACCGACTTCAACGAATCGTCCCCAATGAGCTCGTACTGCCTCGTAAGGCCAATTATTTTGGGAATTTGAGTGTTGGAATGCAGTCCAGTCAGGTCCGGAATGCCTTCGGCCAGCGGATGAAGCACCGCCGTATCGTGAAACTTGCGGCTGAGCGCCAGATAC
>CALEEY010000313.1 GCA_937877085.1 uncultured Bacteroidota bacterium | reverse complement strand
TGGGGCTATTTCGAAGTCTGGGGCTGTTTTGAATTCTGGGGCTGGCGAAACGGCATCCCCCTCAGAGCTGGATGAAGATCCAATGGACCCCTTGGTCGCTGGAACAACCAATGGATCCTTGTAAACCCCAAACCACAACAATGGGTAGTTTAATTCGGCACTAAAATCTCGCTGATTTTCCGCAGTAAAAGACCCTTTTTCGAACGCATATCCGGCTTCGTAAGCGACATATCCGGCTACAAACAAGCCTTCTGCAAGGTATGTGTCGAGCGTAGCAAACGCCGCTGGGACTTCTGAGACGGATAAGGCGATGACCTCGGAAACGGGATCTGAAAACAGATAAGAGTACTTTTCAGCATCATCCATCGAGTCTTGATCACGCGAATGCCTGATTCCAGCGTTTTGCGCACCCTGTGGTAAGTCAGCACAGTCCAACCAGACCGTTCCATTTTGCCCAAGCATCCGGGCCAACTCTTTTCTTGATAGCCGTTGATCGGGAAGGATCAATAATCATCACCAAGTGCAAATACGGGCTTTCTTTTCATCCACATCCCCCGTGTGAAATCAGGAAACGCTTGTGGAGCGCTGCCAGCAGCCACTGAATCTTCAGACAAGGGCGATATGGCGCTCCAAGCAGCGGCGTCATACGCATCGAGGGGAGTATCTATCCCTCGTTTTACCGATTCCACGAACGCGTGATCCACAAAGAAATCCATCCCGCCATGTCCAGACCCTGTGGCGCGATCCGCATACTTTTTCCACAACGGATGGTCGTATTTCTCCAAATACGGTGCTGCTTTTTCCCACTGGTGGGCCGTTGGACTCACCCCTTGAATGTAGAGCGACTGATTCACGTCCATCCACAACCCTTCCGTGCCTTGAACCCGGAAGCCGAGCGAGTAAGGGCGAGGGGAGTTGGTGTCGTGACTAACAATGATCGACTCCCCGTTTTGGGTGCGGATAACGGTTGTTATAACGTCACCCAACTTGAATTCGACTTTTGCGTTTGGATGATCTCTTCCGGCCTGCTTCAAAATGTGGTTGTGCAATCCACGTGCCTTAGAGGCTGTTGAAGTTAGCGATACAAATTTATTACCGCGGTTGATATTCGTGTAAACGGCAACCGGGCCTATCCCGTGTGTCGGATACAAGTCCCCGTTTCGGTGGACGGAGTGCGCGGTTCTCCATTTGGCTTCAGAAAGCGCGTTTTCACCAAACTCGACTCCCCCACCGTATACCTGTTTGCCATCGTTAAATTTCACTTCCCGCAAATCGTGTTGGTATCCGCATTCGAGGTGGAGTAATTCGCCGAACATATCCTGCCGAACCATATTCAGGATGGCCATTACGTCCCGTCGATAACAGACGTTTTCTAAAATCATGCATGGCTTTCCCGTAGCCTCATAGGTATTGACTAAATCCCAGCATTCGTCAATCGTGTTGGCAGCGGAAACTTCGACACCGGCATATTTGCCCGCCTTCATACAGGCGACGGCCATTTTTGAATGCCAAAGCCAAGGCGTCGCGATAATTACACCGTCAATGTCCTCCCGCTCCAACATTTTTTCAAACGCTTTTTCATCCCCGGTATAGACGGCGGCCTCCTTCCCCCTAAACTCTCGAATCATTTTTTGAGACTCGGCAATAGCGTCTGGATCGATATCACAAATCGCAATAACCTCTGTATCGTCTCTTCTAAGCACAATATTGAGGTGATTTCGGCCCCGTTGTCCGACCCCTATGAACGCCATTCGCGCCGTACGATCGTCTTTTCCAGACAGAACAGAGGCCGCTTTAGCCTTCACTTCTCTTGCAATAGACTCAGTCGAACCCATAGTGGCACCGACACCGACAATGGCTCCGGCCATCAAAAATTTTCTTCTGTCCATCAAATTAAGCGTTTTTTTAGCCCAAACGGGGAGTGATAAAGATCTTGCACCCGAAGTAAGGCTAGGACGATACGAATGTCAACACCTTCGGTCGCTTTCCTTTACTTGAAACGCTACATTTGTGCCACCATTTGAAGTAACCGACGCCACTATGCAACTGACTACTCTTGATTGGGCCATTATGGCCATCTTTTTCGCGGTCTCACTCGTCGTTGGACTCGCGGTTTCGAAAAAATCTGGTACGAGCTTTCGCTCCTTCTTCCTAGCCGAGCAGTCCATGCCCTGGTGGTTCCTAGGAATTTCCATGGTCGCGACCACTTTTTCTACCGATACGCCGAATTTGGTAACGGACATTGTGAGGGGAAATGGGGTGGATGGAAACTGGACGTGGTGGGCCTTTCTCTTGACGGGTATGTTGACGGTCTTTTTGTATGCCCGTTTGTGGCGCCGTAGTGGTGTTTTGACCGACGTAGAATTTTATGAAATTCGCTACTCAGGCCCTATTGCAGCGTTTTTAAGGGGTTTCAGAGCCGTTTATCTCGGAATTCTGTTCAATATCATCATTATGGCATCGGTCACGCTGGCGGCCATTAAGATTGGAAGTGTGATGATGGATTGGAGCCCGCTCCAAACAGTAGTCCTAGCGGCTACCATAACTATGGTCTATTCCGCTTTAGGCGGCCTTCGGGGCGTGGTGTTGACAGATATGATCCAGTTTGCCATGGCCATGGTGGGCAGCATTTGGGCCACTGTCTATATCGTAAACCTACCCGAGATTGGCGGCCTCTCCGCCCTTATTCAACATGAATCAGTTCAGCCTTTTATGGGATTTCTGCCCTCGTTTTCAGAAATGTCGATGAACGATTTGATCCCCATTTTTATCATTCCGATTGCCGTTCAGTGGTGGGCGGCTTACTACCCTGGGGCTGAACCAGGAGGAGGAGGATACCTTGCCCAACGTATGCTTTCGGCTCGAAATGAGAAAGAGGCCGCTGGAGCCACCCTCCTATTTAACGTATTGCACTATGCGCTACGTCCTTGGCCTTGGATACTCATTGCTCTGGCCTCGATTATCGTATTCCCCGATTTGGCGTCGATTGCCGAACGCTTCCCAAACGTTCCGGAGCAGGTGGTGCGCAACGACTTAGCGTATCCGGCCATGCTTACGTATTTACCCGCCGGACTGTTGGGATTGGTGGTTACCTCGCTCGCCGCGGCCTATATGTCGACCATGTCCTCTCAGGTCAATTGGGGCTCTTCTATCGTGGTGAATGATTTGTATCACCGGTTTATTAATCCGCAAGCTAGCGAGCAACAGCAGGTGTGGGCCGGGCGGCTGGCAACGGTTGTGCTAATGGTTGTAGCCTGTACGCTGGCGTTGTTTTTAGAAAACGCGCTCCAAGTGTTCAACATTGTGCTTCAAATTGGTGCTGGAACGGGCCTCATTTTCATTGTTCGATGGTTTTGGTGGCGAGTAAACGCGGCTTCGGAGCTCACGGCCATGCTGGTGTCCTTTGCAATCGCTCTTATTTTCACGTTTACTGACGGAATGGGCCTTGAATCGTGGCAACAACTGCTTTCGGGCGTGCTTATTACGACTGTATCGTGGGTCGCCGTAGCATTTTTCACCCAGCCAACGGACGATGCCAAATTGGAGAGCTTTTATCTTAAAATTCGGCCGGGTGGACCCGGTTGGAAGACCATTCGGGCAGGCCTTAAGACGAATACCGAATCGGATGGGTCTGATTTACCTCAGGCCTTGTTAGCTTCGGTATTAGGTGCTTTTTGTATTTACGGGGCGCTGTTCACCACAGGTTACGTGTTGTATGGTCAAATGACAGCAGCCACTGTCGTTTTTGGAATTACCCTCCTGGCTGGCTTTGGACTCTGGAAAGTCTGGCCACGATTGAAATTCGAATAAGAGTCCAAAGAATCTGGAGTACCTATCCGTTATTCTCAAAACTGAAGCTTTTTGAGCCGAGCATCCATGCTCCCGCAGAAGGCTTGTCTCTAAAAAACTGCGCCAAAGCCATTCGGGTTGGATAGTGACCAGCATAGAGGTTCATCCATTCCGCTTGGAATCGCTCCGCCGCCGACGTTTCGACGAGCGCCCAGACGGCGCCTCCGAACCCAGCCCCGAAGGCGCTGGCTCCGTAGGCGCCTAATCCTCTGGCCAAGCGAACCAAATCATTGGTCTCGGGGACTTGATTTCCCAGCCATTCATCGGCCATTTTTTGAGACTCATCGATATAGCTGCCAAACGAAGACCAAAGCTTTTTTTGTAGGGCCTCCATTGCGCCTGGAATAATGACGCTACATTCGCGGTCAAATTGGGCAAATCGATGCCAAAGCACGTTTCCATCCTTCAAAGAATCTAGAACTGCTCGCAATTTGTCCCGACTAAACGACTCGTCCGCAACCATTTCGCCCATGTTTTGGAGCTGCAGGTGCTCTGATTCATTCCAAATCTCGACCACTTGTCGGGCTCGGCTACTTGCCAAATTATAGGACTCTTTGGCTTCCCCCGTTTTTCGTGCGATGACTCCGCTAGATCCCACGACAAACGATACCGAATCGGGTAGCGCGGCAGATCCGACTTGGTTAACCGGGAAATACGTATACGCATGTAGGGCGTTGGGCCTGGAACACAAGATGGCTGTATGGTCTTCCGATCCTCCTTTTGTCCCCACCCCACGATCGCCTGTCAAGCCTTCGTAGTCGGCGCCACTTTCTAGGGCACCGGCGAATCCTGCGAAACGCTCCCTCGACATGACTGAAAATTGTTTCGGAATGCTGGGAAACTGCGCCATACCCATCAAAGCAAGCGCTATCGTGATAATCAATCCGGAAGAGGAACTCATACCTGAGGCGCTCGGCAAATTGCTACTCAGAACAATCGAAACGCCTGACGTTGGGATTCCAAAATGTCGAATTAAACGCTGAAGTACTGCACAAACGTACCGAGTCCACGACTGCCCCTCGATTGGTTGCGGATGGTCGTATTGAAATTGGACGCGCGTACCACGGGCCTGGTCGACTACTTCAAGGAAAGGGAGGGCATGGGCGGTAACGACGGCAGCCATCGAAAGGCTGGAAGCACACGTTAAGCTCAAACCTCCGGCGTAATCGGTGTGCTTGCCAAGTACTTCAATCCGCCCCGGTACATTTAATACCATCGCCTCTCTGGAATGATGACCAGGATGCACGGCAGCTAGTTTTTGAAGTCGGTCCAATAAACCAGCGGACCCATCCGAAACTTCGCGCATCTCCGATTGCACTATCTCGCGGACCAGAGTAGAGTCGCGAAGGTCCCCTAACGTAATAATATGATGGCTCAAAGCGGCTTTTAAACGAAATGTAAAATGTTGAATGCTACAAAAGTAGGCAGAAACGGCACCTGTGACCAAGCTACACTTTTATGTGCTTCCATTTTCCACGACTAAATAAAAAGGCACGGATTACGCCTCGGCGCCTACCAAACTTTTTCACCCAAAAAAAAAACAGTGTGAATCTCAGAATTAAAATGAAGCTCCGTCTTTATCGGATCTTATCTTGCTGATCCCTCGCGGTATAACTAATTTGCGCCGCGAAGTATACCAAGGTTTAATGTGAACTCATTAAACCGGATTTTTCATAACCCACGCTTATGACCGCTCCGATAATGTTCTTTGTGTTTGCGATCGTGGCCCTTGCGGCCGCACTTGGAATGCTACTTTCCAAAAATCCAGTCTCAAGCGCACTTTGGTTAATCCTAAATTTATTCTGTGTCGCAGGTCTATACCTGACTCTAAACGCTGAATTTATTGCGGTCATTCAGGTTTTGGTTTATGCCGGCGCCATCATGGTGCTTTTCGTATTCGTGATCATGCTGTTAAATTTGGCGCATTTGCCGGACTTGAAGAAAGTCGAGTGGCGCAGATTTATAGCTTTTACCATGGGCATGGGGCTGCTTTCTATGCTCACGTTCATTTCCGCCAATGCTCTAGGGATGATCCCTGATCCGCCATCTTTGGCGGCCGCAGCTGAAAATGGCTCGGTCTCCAAATTGGCCAAGGTATTGTTTACGGAATATGCGATGCCTCTGGAGGTTATCGGAATTTTACTTCTGGCAGCTACCATTGGGGCCGTTGTCATTGCAAAACGCAAGCCTGTATAGGCTTTATTCCTTTTAAAATGGAAATCACACTTAACTGGTACCTGACGCTTAGTGCCCTGTTGTTCACAATGGGCGTGCTTGGCTTTCTGTTTCGTCGAAATGCCATCATGATGTTGATGTGCGTCGAACTGATGCTTAACTCAGTGAATATTACCCTGGTCGCGTTTAGCCAATACCTTGGGGATGTTTCGGGACAGATACTCGTATTTTTTGTCATGTCGGTTGCCGCAGCTGAAGCCGCGGTTGGACTGGCCCTAATTATCGCCATCTTTCGGGATAAATTGACCGTCGACGTGACCAAAATTAACCTGTTCAAATATTAGTAGTAACCGGATGCACCCCTAGTGTGTGCGCAATCAATCTCAGCCGCCCGATGCAGCCTGACTTTTTAATTAAACTTGTAATTCTTCTTCCTCTTGTGGGGGCTGCATTTAATGGACTCTTGGGTCTATTTGCACCTTCCCACCGGAAAAATGAAGGACTGATAGGTATTGTAGCCACCACCATGGTGGCTATTCCGTTTTTTATTGCGGTTTACCTCTTCACCGGATTCCACGGTGACCCGATCATTGTCAATGCATTTACCTGGATGCAAGCGGGAGATTTGACAGTCAATTTTGCCTATCGTATTGACCAGTTGTCTCTTCTCATGACGCTGATTATTACGGGCGTTGGAGGGCTGATTCACCTGTATGCAACGGGATATATGCATGGTGATGACGGATTTTGGCGGTTTTTTGCCTATCTGAACCTGTTTATTTTCATGATGCTCAATTTGGTTTTGGGCAACAATTTGGTGGTTCTGTTTCTTGGATGGGAAGGCGTTGGACTGTGCTCTTACCTATTGATCGGCTTCTGGTACACCGACCTCAAAAACAGCGCAGCGGCTAACAAGGCGTTCATTATGAACCGGATTGGGGACTTCGCTTTCTTGATGGCGATGTTCATCCTTTTTCGGCAAGTTGGCTCTTTGGATTTTGATAGCGTGTTGCAACACGGTCCTGGCATGGACCAAATGTGGATTAACTGGACCGTATTGCTCCTATTTATCGGTGCTACCGGCAAAAGTGCTCAAATTCCGCTCTTTACTTGGCTTCCCGATGCCATGGCCGGCCCGACGCCTGTTTCTGCACTGATCCATGCGGCCACCATGGTCACATCCGGATTGTACCTCTTAGCACGGCTTTCCCCGCTCGTGTTGAGTGCTCCTTCCATTATGGCGGTTATTACCGTTGTAGGGGCCCTAACAGCTATTGTTGCCGCTACAATCGCCATCACGCAGAACGACATTAAGAAAGTGCTGGCCTATTCGACCGTATCGCAGCTCGGATATATGTTCTTAGCCACCGGGGTCGGCGCCTTTTACGTGGCCATTTTTCACGTCATGACGCATGCATTCTTCAAAGCGTGCCTATTCCTTGGCTCTGGCAGCGTCATTCACTCGATGCACCATGTGGAACATGAGTTGGCGCACGACGGTCACGGGCACGCCCTAGACCCGCAAGACATGCGCACCATGGGGGGCCTCAAGAAGTACATGCCAGCCACGCGCATGACGTTTTTGATTTCGACCTTGGCTATCTCCGGTATTCCGCTACTATCGGGTTTCTTTTCTAAGGACGAAATTTTGTTCAAAGCTTTCGAATTCGGGTACGATGGGCACTTGGTCGGCTGGTTTGTCTATGGAGTTGGAATTATCACTGCTTTCTTGACCGCCATCTACATGACTCGGGCTTACGTTTTAACGTTTGAGGGAACCCCTCGCTGGCCACACGCCGATTCCATTCATCCGCATGAGTCACCTTGGACTATGACCCTTCCGTTGTGGATTCTGGCCGCCCTTGCCGCCGTAGGTGGATATGTAGGCTTACCAGCGGTTTTGGGTGAAGTGAATTGGATCCATCATTGGCTTGCCGGTGAACATGGACCCGTTGCCGAGTGGGTCGCCCACGGCCACGTTTCGCACGGTTTGGAGTGGGCTCTGATAGCCATTGGATCCTTGGTGGCCATTTTGGGCGTCGTCTTAGGATGGAAATGGTATTCATCCGAAAACATTGCATTCGACGATAAAATAGCAGCCCGTTTTGGCGGTCTCTACAGACTCTGGAAAGGAAAATACTTTCTGGATGAAGCTTACGACAAAGCCGTTGTTCGGCCACTCATCGGAAGCGCATATCATGCATTTGCGCCTTTCGATAAGTACGTGGTCGACGGTTTGGTTAATGCTGTCGGCTTTTTCACTCGAGGCTCTAGTTTCGTACTTCGGTACATGCAGACCGGCCTCGTTCACTCGTACGCCGTTGCGATCGTATTCGGTGTGGTACTCATTATTTATCTGATGCTGTTTTAAACAGGTCATACGAGAAAGCAACCTTCACGGATTACATGAACATCCAGCACATTACTTCCATCGTCATCTTTCTGCCCCTTGTTGGTGCGATTCTGACGTTGTTGGCTCCAAACGAAAAAGCAATCAAATGGTCAGCGCTCGGCGTCACGTTGATAACTTTCGTGGTTTCCATCGGACTCTACCTTGGGTTTGATCCGGCTATTTCTACCGCTTCCGCCCCTCAAATGGCAGATTTGAGTAGTAGTTGGTTTCCGGGGCAGTTTGACATCAAATACTTTGTCGGTATTGACGGCTTGAACTTGCTGCTGATTATGCTGACCACCCTTTTGGGCCCCATAGTCGTCCTTTCCTCTTGGACCTACATTGGCAAGCATCACAAACCGTATTACGTCCTCTTACTGATCCTTCAAACAGGCGTAACGGGCGTTTTTGCGTCCTTTGACATCTTTTTGTTCTACATCTTTTTCGAACTCACCCTGATTCCGATGTACTTCATTATCGGCATTTGGGGGGGCGAAAATCGTATCTATGCGGCGTTAAAGTTCGTTCTATACACGCTCGTGGGATCGCTGTTGATGCTCGTTGCATTGATCTTCCTTGGCTATGCGGCGGGAGATGCGGTCAATGCCGGCGTCTTTACAACGGATTGGTACACACTGGTTTCGTACAACATGCCTGTTGAAATGCAGGGCTGGTTGTTCCTTCTTTTTGCATTAGCATTTGCAATTAAAGTACCTCTGTTTCCCCTTCACACCTGGTTACCAGACGCCCACGTGCAAGCGCCGACCGGCGGCTCCGTGATTCTGGCAGGCGTTTTATTGAAAATGGGTACCTATGGATTGGTGAAGTTTTGTTTGCCCTTTTTCCCCAATGCGGCGCAGGAATATGCCATGATGTTTGCCGTCTTGGCCGTCATCGGTATTATCTACGGAGCGTTGGTTTCCCGGGCGCAAACCGATGCTAAAAAGTTGGTTGCCTATTCCTCGGTTTCTCACTTAGGCTTTGTGGTGCTTGGAATATTCGCCTTCAACGTGGAAGCACTTCAGGGCGCCATGATTCAAATGGTTAATCACGGGATTTCGACCGGCGCGCTGTTTCTTATTGTAGGAATGCTCTACGAACGCCGGCACACGCGCGAAATGTCGGACTATGGTGGTATTGCCAAGTCAGTCCCTGTTTTGACCTTTTTTATGGTCCTCAGTGTGTTGGCATCCGCAGGGTTGCCGGGCTTAAATGGCTTTGTAGGCGAATTTTTAATCCTTATTGGTGCATTTAAAAGCGATGTGTTAGCCAGCCCCTACTTGGTTGCGCTGGCCACAACGGGGGTCATTCTGGCGGCTGTTTATTTGCTTTACATGGTCTACCGCATGTTCTGGGGTACCATTGATAACGAAGCGAACCGGACCATGAAGGACCTTAATAAAAGAGAATTGGCCTTATTGATACCTTTGGCTGCGCTAATGCTCATCTTGGGCCTAATGCCAGCGCCATTTTTGGCTAAGAGCGAACCTGCAGTGAAAAACCTCATTGAGGTTATCGAAACAAAAAGAGCCGCATCCGTTTCGGAAGCAGTTATGGCAGACGAAGGAGAAGTTAAATCAACGTTTTCAACAACAAATTAGATTATGGAAGCAGTAATTGTAATTGTATTCATCTTGGGCTACGTAGCCATCACTTTAGAGCACACTCTAAAAGTTGACAAGCTCGTGCCAGCCCTGATGATGATGGCTGTTTGTTGGGCGCTGATCGCTCTTGGAATCGACAGTTTCCCCAACTGGTTTGATGCTTCAAAGCATGCCTTAATAGAAGGCTTTGGATCGTTCTCCACAGATGAAAAAATACATCTAATGGAAGAATCCTTACTGCATCACCTAGGCAAGACGGCCGAAATCTTAGTCTTTCTATTAGGAGCCATGACCATTGTTGAAATCATCGACTATTTCGATGGGTTTTCAACGATTAAAAACTTCGTAAAAACCAAAAACAAAGTCAAAATCCTTTGGGTTTTTTCTATTCTGGCGTTTTTCCTATCGGCCATCATCGATAACCTTACAGCGACCATTGTTCTAATTTCGATTCTTCAAAAGATCGTTAAAGACAGAAATACACGCCTTTATCTCGCAGGTATTATTGTTATCGCTGCGAATGCTGGGGGCGCTTGGTCTCCCATTGGAGATGTGACGACCACCATGCTTTGGATCGGTAATAAAGTAAGTACGGGGCATTTGGTGGGATATTTGTTCGTGCCTTCCCTCTTGTGTATGGCCGTGCCGTCCCTTATAGCTTCGTTTTTACCCGTCTTTAAAGGAGAATTGGATGGTGACGATGCAGCTGACGATAAACCGACCTCTGCGTTGAGCTCTACCATGCTATATATCGGTCTAACTGCGATCGTATTCGTCCCTGTATTTAAGATGGTAACACATCTACCTCCATACATTGGAATGATGCTGTCGCTAAGTGTCGTAGCGATTTTTGCCGAAGTGTATAGCCGAGCGAAATTTAGCATGACTGAATATGGCTCCGCGGAAAGCGATGCTAATGCACACCATAGCCCAGTACATCATTCCCTGTCGAAAATCGAACTCCCAAGTATTTTATTCTTCCTTGGAATTCTTTTGGCCGTTGCCTCACTAGAATCATTGGGAATATTATTTGAGTTTGCAACATCCCTAAAGGACACCATGCCTATGCTGGGCACTGAATTGAATCACGGCGGCGTATCCGATTTGGTGATTTTATTGCTGGGGGTTGGTTCGGCAGTTATAGACAATGTGCCGTTGGTAGCTGCTAGCTTAGGCATGTTTTCTGAAGGTTTGGACAATGAACTGTGGCATTTTGTAGCCTTTTCAGCCGGAACGGGTGGAAGTATGCTCATTATCGGATCTGCAGCAGGTGTGGTCGCGATGGGCATGGAAAAAATCGATTTCTTCTGGTATTTGAAGAACATCACGTGGCTCGCAACCATTGGTTTTTTG
>CALEEY010000312.1 GCA_937877085.1 uncultured Bacteroidota bacterium | reverse complement strand
TCAATAACTTGAATTAATACGCTCCCCGCCTCCACCAAATTAACCACAATATCGTCGGCGCCCGCGTCTAATGCGTTCTCTACCAACTCCTTAACGACTGAAGATGGGCGTTGCACAACTTCCCCGGCGGCAATTTTATTTGCCAAGGAAATAGGCATTACTTCGATGATATTGCCCACCTCTTCTTCCATCACCATGTGTTCTTTCAGATCGTCCAGCTGTTAACCTCTTTCGTCACTGCGGATTGCACCTTCCACACCCTTGTTTTAACCTAAAAGCGAGTAAACATAGAGCGCCATCGCAAAAAGAATTACAAAATAGATAATTCCGGACGACTTTCTCCTTTTCCCAGTCAACCGTTGAACCCGCATGCGCTGTTTTATTTTCTCGTCCTTTTTAGGATCGTAAAACCTAGGTTCGTACTCGAATTTTTTGCGTCGAATATTCCGATTTGGCGTAAATAAACCCATTAATTCGATCTAATTGGATGAAATGACGACAGGTATACCTGTACGGGTTGATGGACGTTCCGACAATTAACGACCGAGTAGGTCAGACACGTAAAATAGGTAGACATAGTAGGCCGGTGCCGTAAATATGATAGAGTCGAAACGGTCTAGCATGCCGCCGTGCCCCGGCAGTATGGATCCTGAATCCTTTACACCCAGACTCCTCTTGAACGCACTCTCCAGCAAATCGCCCATCTGCCCCCATGCTCCCCCCAATAGGGCCAAAGAAAAAACATCCAGCCACGTCAACTCGGGTATAAAGGCGGTTTTGAATAGCGTTGCCACGACAATGGCCAAGATCAGCCCACCTACGGTGCCTTCCCACGTTTTGTTTGGGGAGATTGAAGGGGCAAACTTGGTCTTTCCAATCGACTTGCCCGTGTAGTAAGCTCCTGTATCCGTAGCCCATATCAACCCGAACAGCATTAGCATGAGCCCAAACGCTCCCTTCTGACCAAAACTGGCGTCTGCCGCCCATTGAATATCAACTAAAAAACTGAGCAGGAGAACCGGATACACGGCACATAAAATAGAAGATGCCAGCCGCTGGGGAAGGTGTTCCGGACCGTAGCGAAGCTGAAAAACGCAAAAACTGAGGACAGTGAAAAGAATCCATCCCTCCCAGTAAGGCAGTACCGAACGGAGTAATATCGCGGCTCCCAAAACGATCGTCCAAACGACACCCACTTTCCACCCGGCACCCACCAGCATGCGAACCAATTCGTACTGTGCCACTAAGGCAACGGCAGCAATGAAGCCAAAAAAGTACCATCCACCCAACCAAACCAAAGCAAGCACAAAGGGAAGACCGACCAAAGCGGTTAGTATTCTAGCATTTCCCTGTTTCATTTCGCACTACCTGATCCATTCGGTTCACGATCAGGCGCTTCCACTTGTTCGGGATTGCTAGCAAGCGCGGCAGCCGTTAGTTCTTCGGTTGAAAATGCATCGGTGGACAACAGACTCTGAGCCGTTCCCTCCATTTCAGGCGAAACGAGCACATAAATGCGGGACATCGATCCATGCGAAAGATTAAAAGCACTGTCTTTTTTCGTCATGATTACCGCGTGGATACCCGCATCCAGCAATCGGTTTTTGACCATTTCGCACTCGTAATCTGTTCCGCTATCAAAAACTGATAACCAGCCATCAAATTGTGCCTGTTTCATGTTTATCTCCGTGTTTTACGAATGTCTGGGTATCGCGATGAACAAATATTTGTCACGTATAAAAACTTAAAGCGCGCTGGTGGTTGGTTCATCCGGGTCCGACTGGGTTGACGCAGATTGCTCCCCATTCGCCCCCCTGGATGTCCGTTCAACCTGCTCCGACACAGTGGACAGTCGGTGAAGCGCCATCAATACACCAATCAAGACGATGGTTGCCGGAATAACTACAAATAAGGGCATTTCGAACGTTTCTAGGTCGATGGTAGCCCCTTCTTTTGTAGCAAATTTACCTAAAATCGCAGCGAAAGAGTTATTGGCCAAATGGACCAACATGGCGGGTAGAATGCTGTTGGTTCTCCATGTGAGATACGCCATAAAAACGCCCAGCATCGAAAGAGGGATAGCTTGCGTTAGGCGCATGTGATACAGCCCAAATACAACACCGGAAAGGATTATACCCCAAACTATTCCGTGACTTCGTTCCGCTTGTCTTTGAAAATACCCTCTAAAAAGGACTTCTTCGCAAATGGCGGGCGTCAGCGCCAACATCGAAATGGTAAACAGCAACGAAAAATCTTTCGTCAGGATGTTTTCTATTAAGTCCATCTGGGACTTCTCGAAATTTCGAATAGATTCAGGCCAGGGGAGGCCATCGCTCAGTACTCCAAACCATTGAACCAGAGGAATGAGAGCAAAAAGAGCCACAATAGATAGCGCCAAAATCTTACCATCTACTCCCCTCAATCGCAAATAGGACTTCCAGTTAGATGAGTGAAGTCGACTAAACAAAAGGGCCGGAAGCAGAAGGCCGAAAAACTGCCCAATGGTATTGGCTACCAAAATAGACGCCGCATGATCAGAAAGAACCTGCTCCATGTTTCCAAGCAGGTCTGTCAAGGTCACGCCAGCACTCAATAAAATGGCCAACGTAACGACCAAACTGATCCCTTGGAACAGAATGAACGCCACGAGAAGCCCAAGAAATCCAATCACTAATGGATGGCCAGTCGATCGCTCAAAGCGACCATCCAGCTCAAAGTCAGATACGTACGAGGGCTCAGGCACTGGCATTTTCTTATTTGGTGAAAAAGTCCAACGCTTAAGACGCCTTCAGGTCCCTGTTATCACTAAAAGTTAGGCAGAAACCTCTACCATTTCCCGTCGCAAGCGGTTGATAATGGTCCGAAGACGGGTGTACACATATTTGTGGTTTTCAAATTGCATCACTTTGGCAATTTGCTGGGCGCGCATACCGTGTTCAAACCGGAGCAGAACCAACAATTGGTCTTCTGGATCGAGATCGCCAATGGCTTTGTTCAGCAGTCCAACCCGATCTCCGTCTGCGATGCCCATTTGATCTGGGGACGGCATGTATCCTGCGGGCGAAATACCCATTTCCGTAAGATCGTCGAGCGACAACATCGGTCGGTTAGCTCGAAGAGCCGCCAGAAGATGCCATCGCTTGTTGACCGACAGTAAATCGTCAATCTGTTCAATGGCTTTGGCCACATCCTCGCTGGTACACTGCTTTCCGTTCTTCCCTGAAATCATCTCTGGGATTTCAGATTGCGGAATATGGTCCTGGTAGTAGTATTTGAAAACCAGTTTTTCGCAGCTACTTAGTTTTGAAATGACCGAATTTGGTACCGACGTCATCCGATTTTTTCGGAATCGATCCCGACAGGCATTGGCTACAACGACCGAAAGCCACGGGGTCAGTTCACTGTTGATCCTAAACCTGCGGAGGGCTTGATAGTCGTTGTGCTGCAATCGTTCACAAATGGAAGTATACGTTTCCATTACCTCGTCCGAATCAGAAAGAAAGCGTCTGATCATTCGAAGGGTGATTGGCGTGTATTTGTCTAACAGTGAAGAGTATCCCGAACTAGGATCCACCATAAACTGTTTTATAAGCGCGGTATCAGTCATACCATTGTGTGGGCGTCGAACCTAATCAGGATTAAATCCGTCGTCGATTCTTTTTTAGGGGCCGCGGCGGCGGCCAACATTTGCACAAACTTTGCGAGCTTCGTCGATCTCCATAGGGAAACGACGAGCATTCGTTGCTATATTTGTGCCCACACGCGCTTGTAGCTCAGCTGGATAGAGTATTGGATTCCGGTTCCAAAGGTCGGAGGTTCGAATCCTCTCAAGCGCACCAACCCGTCTGCCAATTGGCAGGCGGGTTTTTTTGCGCCCGAGATACCATTCTATCGCAAAGGGAGCGATGAGGGTCAATCGAGAAAGAGACTAAAATGCAAAAGGAGGATGCTCAGTGCACCCTCCTTTTGGTTTCAGAGGAGGTTCACACATCTCGAAGGAGTGAGGGCAGTCATATTTCAATGAACTGCCTACCCTCTTACTAAGATGATGCCAAACTCTGTGGGGCCGTCGATTGCGACCCAAAATCGTGATATTTAGTTTTCTAAACAAGCTTTCGTCTCAAAGTAAGACGACGAGGACCAGGTTATAATCAATTCGAGACAGGCAGCAGCGACTTATCGAGCAACTGCCCTTCACTCGCTGCAACAACAACGGCTACCGTCGCATCTCCCGTAACGTTCGTTACGGTACGGCACATATCCAGGATTCTGTCGACCCCAAGAATTAGAGCGATGCCTGCCGATGGAACGCCTACTGATTCTAGAATAATGACCAACATGATAATGCCCGCTCCTGGAACAGCGGCCGTTCCAATGGAGGCCAGAACGGCTGTGAACACAATGGTCATCTGTGCGCCTAAATCAAGATCCATCCCCATCGTTTGAGCAATAAATACGGCTGCAACAGCCTGATATAATCCTGTGCCATCCATGTTGATGGTGGCCCCAAGGGGCAATACAAACGATGATACTTCTTCTGACACTCCTAGCTCCTTTTCGCACCGCTCCATCGTAACGGGCAGCGTCGCCCCACTAGAAGAAGTGGAAAAGGCAACCAACTGTGCAGGGGCCAACGCGCGCATGAAGTCCCCAATACTTCGGGGAGTTAAAAACCGCACCATCGTCCCGTACGTAACCGTCATATGGGTAATGAGGCCCAACAGGACAACAATGCAATAAAAACCCAACGCTCGGAGGAGCTCCATGATTTGCCCTAGATCATCACCCGCAATACTGGTAATGGTGCCTGCCATCAGAGCAAAAACCCCAATGGGTGCAAATAGCATAATGATCTCGACCATTCGAATGATCATGTCATTTAAACTCTCAAATACGTCCAACAAGGGTCGTGCTTTTTCACGCGGGATCATGAGAAGGGCTATTCCTGCAAAAATGGCGAAGAAAACTACCTGCAACATATTTCGGTTGGAAGAAGCCGCCTCAAAGAAATTTCCAGGGACCATACTTACAATGGGGTCCAGCGGCCCCCGTGCAGCAGCTTGGGCAGCCGTCTCTAATCCGGCTGCAGCCTGATCCGCATACGTCTCCTGTAATTTTTGCCGCATGTCTTCTGGCACCCCTGCTCCCGGTTCCAGTAGGTTTACCAAAACGAGGCCTATGATGAGAGCGATGACCGTCGTGCCCATATAAATCGCTATTGTTTTCCCTCCGATCCTGGACAATTTTTTTAAATCGGAAAGAGAAGCAACTCCGGTTATGAGGGAGCCTAACACAAGTGGAACAGCAATAAGTAATAAAAGCCGCAAGAAAATCTCTCCCCACGGTGCAATCCAATCTGAGGTAAAACCGCTCCAGCCTTGAGCGGCCGCAATTACACCGAAAATGAGGCCCAACACGAGGCCAATTATTATTTGCCAGTGTAATTTTTTATACCAGGGCATAGATATCTTCTTCTAAAGTTGATTGGAAATGGAAAATAGCCAAAATACCTCCGTAATGATCGCCATCGGGGGCTTGCAAAACAAGTAAAATCGCCAAGCACCCTTCCTTACCACTGGTAAAGGGTCTGTGCGGGCGGCTATAAGACACTCGTCTTAGAACGAGTATCGCAACCGCGCAACAGGCGCTGGGCGGCCTGGGCCATCGTAGGTTAATCCAACGCTGGTATCCAACCTGTCGTTATGCAGCTTTGCGCTGACGGCTGCGTCGATGGCAGCCAGCAAATGATTAAAGACAAACAATAGGGAAATTCGGCTGGCCTCTCGAAGCGTATCCTGTGCGTCGGCGTGATCCCGGGCATACTGATAAAAGGAACCAGAGACGTTGGGCTTTGAGTCAGCAGGACCCGTGTGTTCAGGATCAATAGCTACTGTGAACTCTCCTTGAGCATTTTTCCATTCCGAATAATCATCCCAACCCGGCGCAAACTGAAAATATTTACCGATCAACTCATAGTATTGTTGGGCGGCGAAATCGGGTATTTGATGAGAAAAGGCTGCGCCTGTCTCTGGATGAAACACTTGTCTTTCAATAGCCCGTATTTGCGAAAACATGGCACTTACGGCTGCTTTTTCAGAAGAAGTCCAGCTTTCGGGTCGGGTAAAATCAACGGAAGTTATTAACTGAACCGAAGGCGCGGTCACGTTACCTCCTCGCTCGTTGTTCAGGTACGAAGCATAGTCGTTCAGCCAACTGGCGTATTTAACGGGGCTCCAAGAATGGTGGGCTGTAGCTTGAAAAGCGGCTTCAGCATCGATACCCCGCGTTCGCAGAATCGAATACCCAGTTATGACCGCAGCCTCCAACGCTAGGGCTACGCCCGCTTTTACGTACTGTTTATTGTAATACTGCCCCGCACCTGGGACCACCGCAGATAGCCCAAAAGCCAGCGGAATATTTCTGGTATGCTCTGTTCCGGCAGTAGGCCCGAAGGACTCTGGGGCTCCTTCCAACACGAAATAGCTGGGCCATTGCAGAATTTCAGATCGAAGCTGTGCTGAAAATCCTGCTCGGACCGCGTCAAACGGCTCACTGGATGACGCAGAGGTTGTCCGTTGCACCGACTCAATAGATTGAGCCTGCGTATTCGATACGCACCCGAAAAGGAATATGGCCAGCCAAAATCTTGTCATTATCCTTCCAGTAAAGGCTCTACCGCCTTTTTAAAGAAATCATAGTTGCGAGCGCCCAGTAGATATCGCCGGACCGTTCCCGTCCTATCAATCACGAAAGAAGCCGGCCGAATTACAAAAGCGCCTTTAAATGGAACGGGTAAGTCAATCCCAAAAGGGACGTATACGCTAGTCGTCTGTAATTCGAGTTGATTTTCAAAGGACAGGAGGAGACTTCTTTCTTCGTCAGAAACGGACAAGATCACGAGGCCTTGATCGCCATATTCTTTCTGAAGCCTGTTTAAATCCGGTATCTCTTGTAAACAAGGACCGCACCATGTGGCCCAAAAGTTGACAATAATCACCTTTCCCTGGAAATCGCTGAGTTTTTGCTCCACGTCCTGATCAACCGTTCGGAAGGGAAAATCGGAGAACGGAACTTCGATAATAGCGTCCTGAAAATATTGCTCGGTAGCAACTTGGCCGCCATTGACCACCACTTCCGTCGACGTTTTTGCAAGGAGCATGAGCGCAACCGCTGAAATCACCAAAAGGCCCGATAACACGGTTCCTACCCATTCCACCACGTCTCTTGGCCGATTGGTCTCGTTATCCTTAAAAAGCATCCAAAGGAAGATCAGTCCGACCGCAATCATGACTGTCCCTAAACCAAAAATCATCGATGCATCCATAATCGCCGGATCTATAGTTGATCAAAACCAAACAAGAGGCCTACGTGCCATTGCCACGTGCCGCCGTATCGAATCGTTGAACTTCCATCGGGCGTAACAAATCCCTCGTCCAGCTGAAAATTAAACGAATCTAATCCATAGGTGCTGCTCACGAAAAAAGCAGACGGTAATAAATAGAATGACCCAAGCCCAAAGCGAGCTTCAATTCCGACATCCTTCTTAACACTACTCAGGCCGGGAAACTTCCCTGACCAAGCCGTTGCCGCATCGGCATAGAACTTCAAATAGATTTTATCTACATAGGTAAACAAGAACTGGCGCGATATTCTAGGCAGCAAGGGCAATGAATAGCTAATCTGGGCCCAAGCCGTTTCATTGCCACCTAACGCGTAGAAAGCGTATCCTCTGGCCCCAACAAGCCCCCCCACATAGTCGTTGTAGAAATCGTCTACTTCCTTGCCTAAGATTGCAGAGGTGCGTAGCCGCATTCCAAGGCCGTGGGCTCCTTCCCCAGACCACCCAGGTAAGCGAAAGCCGCCCTTCACATCGAAAAGGACTCGGTTGATGGATGCGTTGGCGTACAGCGGCGTGAGAAGTCCATCGCGGATGCTAAACGCCTCGAGCAAACGCCCCGACTCGAGTTCATAACTAATTTCAGCCCTGAGTCCGTGAGGGACCACGTTCATGTCCCTATAAGGCTTGAAGGACTCAAATATCAGACTCGCATGAAACGCGCTTCCGATATAGTACTTAGACGAACTCGCTGGGATCGCCTGCTTAAGTTCTTCGGAATAAAAGCGCTTCGTTGTGACTCTATAAGGGCTGTATCGGAAGCCTGCCTGAGCCAACAAAACCTTATTAATCTTGCTTTTTGCGACAAAATCCACTTCCCAAAGATCGTACGCCAAATCGGCGAGCGTTGAGTCTGGATAGCATGCCGTACACGGAAATTCTTCGATCGCTAGTCCGTTTTCAACGTTTCGCCTAATATTGAACAGCTGAACAGAAAACTGTGGAGACCATCTTTTGTGAATGAAAGGAAGGCCTTTGGCATAATCGACCTGCAAGATGGCGTCTCGTTCGAGATCAAGCAAACTTGACGGCGAGAGAGCATCCCATAGCGAAGAAGCACTACCCGACCCTGGTCCCATGAGGAGGCCACCAAAAAATGTAAACCCACCTAAAACTTCTCGTGTGCTAGCATACACTCCGAGTTTGGTGTTGCGCCACAAGGTTTCGGCGCGCGTACGGTCCTTGAGTCGAACATCCGTCCGACTCCTTTTCCTAGAAACGTATTGATCTAGGCGAACGACGGGTAAAAAGCTTACCGAGGTAAAAACAGGCGTGTACGCTTGGACCGATTTCATTTCCTCCGGCGAAAAGGCCCGAATCATGGAGTCGTCCACCGCGTTGAGGGCTTGTTGAGACGCACTCAAATCTACTTTTGGCCGAGACTTTGTAAGAAAAGGCGGTGCTTCGTAGGTAGACGGCGCCGATTGAACAGAAGGTTCTAACACGGATATCTTATATCCGGAAGCCTCAAATCGGCTGTAAACAATAGACCCGGAGGGCTCAACGGAAGGCATAAATGCGCCGCCTGGCACATTGGTAAGCTGAACAATCGGTCCTGATGGGTCCGAGCGATACAGATTGAAAATGCCGCTGCGATCCGAAGAAAAAACGAGGTTTCCTTTCGTATCGAAAGCGGGAGAGCGATCGTCCCAAGCCTCTGCAAGGACCGATTCAATGGATTTTGAAGCCTTGTTTATTCGGTAGATATCCCGTCCGTGGCCGATGCTGTATCCAAAGTAAATCCAATCTCCCGAAGGGTCAAAGACGGGCTCCGTAACCTGCGAACCATCCGCGTAATGGG
>CALEEY010000311.1 GCA_937877085.1 uncultured Bacteroidota bacterium | reverse complement strand
TAGTCATAGACATCATGCATTCTAAATAATATTCAGAATGACCGGGAATATTTACTGTCAATATAAAACCAAATCGGACCGCAGCCTCTTTTGAATTCAATACCGATGATAGGAGTTTTAGGTGGTATGGGGCCACAGGCCGGCATCGACCTCGCGTCAAAAATAGTCGCGAACACCATTGCAACCTGTGATCAGGATCACATTCCAACGTTGCTCTTTGGCGATCCCCTCGTGCCCGATCGCACCGCTTTTCTATTCGGAAAAACGGATGTTAATCCTGCCGAAATAATGGCCCGATCGGTTAAAAACATGGCCGCGGCTGGCGCCCGCATTATTGGCATCGCGTGTAATACGGCGCATTCTCCGCCCATATTTGATGTTTTTCGACAGGAAATAAGGAGAGACTGCCCCCAGATAACCGTGCTACATCTTATTGAAGAGACCATGAGGGGAATTTTGTTTCATTATCCATCGGTGAAACGAGTGGGCATTTTGAGCACGACGGCAACCTATAAATTTCGCTTGTACGACGACCTTTTAGTTAAAAACGACTTAATTCCCATTCGACCACGCGATATGGAGCGTTTAGGGCAAGCTATTTTCGATCCCATAAACGGCATTAAGGCCTGTTCCAGTCCCGTTTCACCTGCGGCCATACAATGGGTAGAGGAAGCCGTCGACAGTGTCGTCAAACAAGGAGCTGAAGCCGTCATCCTAGGGTGTACCGAACTGCCGTTGGCCCTCCCGCAAGCTACCCAGGCGGGTATACCACTAATCGATCCGAGCACTTTCCTGGCGCGAGCGTTAATACACGCTGCCGCACCGGATCGACTCGCACCATGGCGCGTTGCATAACCAAGCCCATCGATCTCAAACCATCTGCTCCCATACCGAATGTCGATTCGAGGAATGCTCAGTCAATCTGTTGAAGATTACCTGAAAGCTATTTACAAACTTCAGGACGAAAACTGGGTGTCCACATCAGAGTTAGCCAACCGGATGGAAGTCTCTGCGGCATCCGTTACCAACATGGTAAAACGGCTTTCCACGCTAGGATTGGTATCGTACACCTCATATAGAGGGGTGCGCCTCACATCTACTGGCGAAAAAATCGCTCTGGAAATCATCCGACATCATCGACTCCTAGAGACCTACCTTCGAGAGATCATGGGGTATGACTGGGATGAGATGCACGATGAAGCAGAACACCTCGAACACCACATTTCAGAGGAGTTTGAAGACAAACTTGACAAGATGTTAGGCTATCCCACGCACAACCCCCATGGGGACCCGATTCCGGGGCGCGATGGATCTATTGTCCAGATTGATTCAGAGCCCATAGCCGTTTGTCCAATAGGTGTGGCGTTAACCGTTCGCCGGGTATCGGACACTAACACCGAAATGCTTCGGGAGCTAGAAGCCTTTGGCCTTTTGCCAGGCGCCACTGTCAAGGTGCTTCACGACAACTCAACGGGCGGTACGCTGACCATTCAATCGGGCGCATCCCACGTTGAACTGAGCCTCGATCTGGCATCGCACGTTTTTGCATCTCCATCCGAATTATGATTAAATCACGCGAAACCATCCGTAAGGAACTCTTAAACTTGTTTCGAAATCACGGTAAACGTGCCTTTCGCCCCAAGGAAGTCGTAAAGAGACTAGGGTACACGGATAACGCCGAATATCAGCTCGCGCGCGAGTTGCTCGATGAATTGGCCGAAAAAGGAGAAATCACGGCCATCAAAGGCCATCGATATATTTTCAATGCGCCCACGGGCCTGATGGAGGGCATGTTGTCCGTACATCCAGATGGGTTTGGATTCGTCAAAGTGGAAGGCCATGAGCAAGATTTCTACGTTCGGTCCAAGCGGATGGGTACCGCGATGGACGGCGATAAAGTTCGCATAAGCCTGGCCGCGGGCAATACGGGGAATGCACGTCGGGAGGCGGAAGTTCTGGCCGTTCTGGAAAGAGGGCGAACCACGGCTGTCGGCACGTTCGAACATGCCAAAGACTTCGCTTTCGTGGTCCCTGACGACAAACGACTCACGCGTGATATTTTTGTCTTGCTGGATTCCATTGGAAAGGCGGTAACTGGCGACAAAGTGGTCGTTTCTATCGACTCGTTCGAACACAAGGGGTCTGCGCCGAGAGGTAAAATCCTCAAAGTCATTGGAAAAGCATCCGATCCAGCCGTCAAAACGCTCGCCCTGGCCATGAGTCTGGGGGTTGATGTCGATTTTGACGAAGATGTGCTGGAAGAATCTAACAACATTTCGGGCGAAATCACCAAGCAGGAAGTGGCCCGGCGTGAAGACTTCAGACACCGCACGGTGTTCACTATTGACCCCGTCGATGCCAAAGATTTTGATGATGCTTTGCACATTTATCCGCTTGGAAAGGACCGATTTGAAGTCGGAGTCCACATTGCAGACGTCAGTCACTTTGTGGTTCCGGGTACAAAGCTAGATGCGGCCGCCCTTGAACGGGGCACGAGCGTCTATCTGGTAGACCGCGTCATCCCGATGCTCCCCCACGTCCTTTCAAACAATATTTGCTCCTTGCGGCCCCATGAAGACCGATTGGCGTTTTCCTGCATCTTTGAACTGGATCGATCGGGCGTCGTGCACGCTTTTCGTGTCGCAGAAACGGTCATTAGGTCTGCTTTTCGGCTTTCTTACGAAGAAGCGCAGGATATTATTACCAATTTGGAGCTGGATGCTGCTGGAAAGCACCCGTTGAGCGAGGACCTCGGCGTGTTGGTTGAGATCTCCCGATTCCTTCGCAAGGAGCGTTTTGACAATGGATCCATAAATTTTGACCTACAGGAAGTGAAGGTTGAACTGGACGAAGCCGGACACCCGGTTCGAATTGTCCCTCGACTCCGGCAAGAGTCCAACAAATTGATCGAAGAATTTATGCTGCTCGCTAACAGGCAGGTAGCATTGGTTTATGGCCAGAAAAAGCATGTTTTTGCGTTCCGGATCCATGAGCCACCCGATGCCGATCGCATTACGCAGCTGTCGAAATATGTATCTGCCTTTGGCCATGAGCTGCCCCACCGTGAGGGATTGGTAACACCACAGGCAATCAATGCCCTACTCGCCGCCGTAGAAGACAAACCCGAAGGCCCGGTTGTGGAGCAGGCCGCGCTTCGCTCGATGTCCAGAGCACGTTATGATGCGAATAATCTGGGTCATTATGGTCTAGGAGCCGATTTCTACACGCACTTTACCAGTCCCATTAGACGCTACCCCGATTTGGTGGTGCATCGCCTGGTGAAAGATCGATTGGCTGGAAAAAAAGAGCCGGACGCCGAGGATATTGCTCACATGATGCAGCATTGCTCCCAAAAAGAGGTAAAAGCCACCGAAGCCGAGCGAGAATCCGTTCAACAAAAGAAGGTCGAATACGCATTGGACCATGTGGGACAAGAATTTGCGGGCATCATATCTGGGGTCTCCAAATTTGGTGTCTACATTGAGCTAGAAGAGCTTCTTGTCGAAGGCATGGTTCATGTTCGCAACCTTTCAGACGATTACTATGAATACGATGAGCGGAGCTTCTCGCTCGTTGGGACTCGATCTGGCAGAAGATTCAAGCCCGGAGACCGGGTGCGTGTCCTTATTGCAAGTGCCAATGTTGACAAACGCGAAATCGACCTCGAATTTGTACGGAATCGTAAATAAGCCAAGATTTCTATCCAAAGAATGACCGCTCCATCCTTCATCGGCTCCTTTACGCTGCTGGCCAAAAACCAGTATAAAATTGCACTTCGCAGAATGCAGTTGAAGCAAGGGTGGTTTGTACGAATCGTGATTGGGTTGATGATGGTGTATTCGGCCTTCATCCTTCTGACCCTGGGATTTTTCTTCGACCGTTTTTCAGAAGAATTGTGGCCAAATCTCTCTCCTGTGACGGTCGTGAACAGGTACTTATTGGCCATGTTCGTCAGCATGTTTTTTGTTCGTTTTCTTTTCCAGAAGACACCGAAACTAAAGATTATTCCCTACCTGCATCTTCCGATTCGCAGGAGCGCCCTGGTGGCCTTTTTTCAAGCCTCCTCCCTTTTCTCCATTCATAACTTTTACCCCCTACTTTTCTTTTTCCCCTTTTGGATGAGGTACGTGCAGGGCTCCCAAGTTGCAGACAGCGATGCGGTTTGGCTAGCTGCCGTTGTATTACTGATTGTGACCTCGCATTTCACCAATTTGCTCCTTCGAGCGGTTCTGCAACGTAAAGCGGGCGTTTTTTACACGTTGATGATCATCTTTATGGTCACCGCTTTTATAGATGAGACCTCTGGTATCGGCCTTCAACAGCGACTCTCAGAATATCTATTCACCCGGATTTTGTCAGGCGGTTTCCTTGAGTTTTCGCTGCTTTTATTATCCTTTCTGATGGTTGCAACGGCTTCGACCCTACAGCTAACGAGGAGCATTAATAATCCAGAAGCGCGTGAGGAAATCACCCGGGTAACCACGTTTTCCATACCGGAGTCTTGGGGAATTGTTGGTCAGTTAGTACGCCTCGAACTTCTGTTGATGTGGCGAAACAGGCGGCCTCGACATTATTTACTGGTATCGCTGCTTTTTTCAACCATGTATCTCGTTTTTATGCTGGGAAATGGCAAAGCTTTTAGCGGATACACGATGGCTGCGTTGCTTGGCTTGTTCGCATCTGGGGGTTTCGCCCTTAACTATGGACAGCTCATGTTTGGGTGGGACAGCGAATACTATCCCGCTCTGGTAACGAGAAATGTACCTTTTAGAGCGATGGTTAAAGCCAAATTAATCGTGCTCCAAGGTTCCTGCGTGGTGCTTTTTATCTTATCATTACCTCTTTTTATTTGGTTTCGCCCCGAATTTGTACCGCTTCACTTTGCGTTTTTGTTTTACAACGCCGGAATCACGACCGTTTTGGTGATGGAACTGGCGTCGCGAAATGCTCAAGCCGTCGATATTGGAAAAAGGGGCGGTTTCTTCAATTACGAAGGGTTTTCAGCCAAGCACTGGATTTGGTTCATTCCAACAGCGCTGCCTCCGGTCCTTTTTATGTTGGCCATGCAATCCCGGCCAGGTTTGGCCCTCATTGGTTTGGCTACAATCGGTTTTGTTAGCATTTTAATGACGGATATGTGGACGAGATATTTTGCGAAGGGCCTCCAAGCGCGTAAACACACTATGATTGAGGGGTTCAGCAAAGGTGCGAATTGAATTAGATAAAATTGAAAAGCGGTACGGCAATAAAATTGCCCTCTCCATTCCGGCTTGGTCCATTGAATCGGGGGAAGTACTAGGCTTGGTCGGAAGCAATGGAGCCGGAAAAACGACGTTTTTGCGGCTCCTCCTTGACCTTCTCCGTCCCAACTCAGGTTCTATTAAAATGAATGGCCGGCTGCTTGAGATGGATGCCTCTTGGCGAGGGATTACCGGTTCATTTTTAGATCGATCGTTTTTAATTGAATACTTGACAATTCCCGAGTACTTGGAGTTTGTGGGCGCGAGTTTTGGGTTTTCGAAAACAGAAACCTACGAACGTTTAGCCCCTTTTGAGTCCTTTTTACC
>CALEEY010000310.1 GCA_937877085.1 uncultured Bacteroidota bacterium | reverse complement strand
GCTGACGCTCTTTGTCGTAGTCCAAGACCACAACGTTTAGTTTCTGATCTAACGTTACCAATTCTGATGGGTGCGAAACGCGGCCCCATGACAAATCGGTAATGTGAAGCAGACCATCAACACCGCCAAGATCAATAAACACACCGAAGTCGGTGATGTTTTTGACAACTCCTTCTAGAATTTGACCTGGCTCCATCGTCAACAAAATCTTCTCGCGCTGCGCCATGAGATCTTTTTCGATCAGCGCTTTGTGAGAAACGACGATGTTTTCGTTCGTCGGATTGAGTTTTACGATCTTGAACTCCATCCGTTTTTCTAGATACGCATCGAAATCGCGCACCGGACGAACGTCTATCTGAGATCCTGGAAGGAATGCTTCCATTCCGTCTAGCAACTCTACAATCATACCGCCCTTGATTCGGCGAACGATCAAACCTTCAAGGACTTCTTCGTTATTGAAGGCATCCTCGATACGGCGCCAGCGGCGAACCGTATCTGCTTTGGTCTTCGATAGAACCAACTGACCATGATAGTCTTCGATTCTTTCGAGATAAACTTCGACATCTTGACCTGCTTCGAGTTCAGGGCCGAACTCGCTACGTGACACGATACCATCGGATTTAAACCCGATATCGATAACGACGTCTTTTTCTCCAACACTTACCACCTTACCCGTTACGATTTCGTGTTCGGATACGTTGGTTAGGGTTTTTTCAACCAGCTTGCGGAGATCGTCAAGCCCGACATTCCAATCTTCGGGGTCAACGACGTTGTCAAGGTCTGATAATTTGTATACCTGGCCGGTAATTTCACCGGTGAAACCGAGCATGCCAGAGCGCGGAGGAGAAGGAATCTGTTTTTCAAATTCAACGACCTCTTCTTCGTCGTCTTCCTCGTCGGCGTCATCGTCGCTGTCGTCGTTTTGCATTTCTGCTGCGACAACGGTTTCGGTTTCTTCCACGTCGTCTCCTGACTGGGCTATTTCTGCCTCTTCGGAGATCATTTCTGTTGCGGTTTCCGCCACCAAAGGCTCAACCGATTCTTCGGCTACAACTTCAGGGGTACTTTCCGCTGCCACACTCGGTGCGGTTTCTTCTACTACAGGCTCTTCGTCAACTGCTTCCACTTTTGTTTCTGCCGTAGCTTCAACAGGGGCTTCAGATGGAGATTCTGTAGCAATCGCTTCAGGAGTCTCAGTAGCTTCGATGTTCTCGACAACTTCCTCGTTTTCCTGAGCATCATTGTGCTGATTATCAGCCATATTGCTACACGTAAGCCAACTTCCGAACCGCTAGAGATGGGAATCGTTCGGAGGGCTTGGGTTTAGTGATTCGTAATCCCCGTTTGCTTCCCATGTGCAAATAGGGCAGAGCCATTTTGGCGCAGACTCTGTAAAACACCAGAAAGCCTTATCCGTTCCCTTTTATGACACTTATTATATTCTCCACCTGTTCTTCAAATGATAGATCGGAAGTATCAATTTCAATGGCGGTTTCCGCTTTCTTTAGTGGAGAAAGTTCTCGCGATTCATCCCTTCCATCTCGGTCCACGATTTCCTGATAGAGGCTGGCTTCACTTGCTGGAACACCTTTTTCTTTCAGTTGAACGGCCCGTCTTTGAGCCCTCACCTTGGGGTCGGCAATAAGAAAAAACTTGAACTCCGCATCCGGAAAGACCACTGTTCCGATGTCCCGGCCCTCCATGACCACAGAACCGCCTTTGTTGACACATTCTAAAGCCATTTCACGCTGAATGGAGACCATTTTGTTTCGAACATCTCTGTTGCTACTGACAACTGAGCTAAGTTCGCTGACCTCGGAACCGCGAATCTTATCGTTTACGTTAGAACCGTTCAAATACACGTCTACGCCGCTATCGGATGGCTCAAGTCGAATATGGACATGACTTAGAACAGATTCACTTATCTCCAAATGAGCATCGATGCCATTCTCAATAGTAAAAAGTGCGACCGCCCGATACATAGCTCCCGTGTCGATATAAAGGGAGTTGGTCCTCTTTGCCACTTCTCGAGCCGTCGAACTTTTTCCTGACCCAGCCGGGCCGTCAATTGCAATTATCACGTAAAGCTGTTCCTATCCGATCGTTGAAGAAATTTGTGCTATTTGGAAAGGTAGAAGCATAAATAGCTCCGTCCAATAAGTTTCCGGGTCGTATTCTGTGAATTGAAAGTGCTCACCTTCGATCTTTTTCCGAGTCCGATTCGACCTCTATGCCAATTAGAAAACTTCAACACCTCGAAATTCAGCGTCTCAGTCAGGAGGAACTTCAAGACCACCGAAGGCATCCGATTTCGCTATTACTGCATGACATCAGGTCAGCCCATAATGTAGGCTCAGCCTTACGTTCGGCTGACGGTGCTCGGATCCAGGAAATATTGATTTCGGGTTTTACCCCAATGCCCGATCACAAAGCCGTATACAAGACTTCATTGGGCGCCGAGGAATTTGTGCCTTGGAAACGCATTTCGAGTCCCATGGAGCACTTAATCAACTTAAAGAAAGAGGGCTACACTATTGCGGCGCTTGAGCTTACGGATTCGCCGACCAGCATTGAACAGCTTACTCCTCATCAATTCCCTCTCTGTCTCATTGCCGGTAACGAGGTAGATGGGGTCGAGGATGAATTTCTTGGTTTATGCGACGTCGCATTCGAAATTCCTCAATACGGAGCCAAGCAGTCCTTAAACGTATCGGTTGCCATTGGGATTGTCCTTTTCGATCTCGTCAGACAGTTTCGTAGTTTCTAATTTGTTCACCTCTGTTCAATAATAAACCTAGGCATATGTGGGAAGAGCTTGTTCGAATTGAATCGGGAGGAAAACTCGGGGCTACCGATCTGGTTTGGTATCCAGATGCGTCGGTAGCCATGCAAGCGTACGCAGAGTCCTCAAACGCAGCGCGGACGTGTAACGCAAGTTCGGGGGTATCTTATTTCCGATTAGCAGATTCAGGAATTGATGGCCACCTCCATCTTGTGAATGGGTCCGATACACTGGATTGGATTTCTCCGTACTGCCCATCGCTGCTTCCCCCAAGTGCCTCTACGGACGGAAAAAAGGTGCTGTTTGATGCAACGGCTTCTGAAATTCTAGGACATTCAGCCATGCCGCCAGGCTCGTATCCGACGGTCGATGTTTTTTGCTGGGATCATTTGCACGCAGGGGCCACCACTCAGCTCGCCCTCGCGCTGGTTTCTGCCGCCAAAATCTTCGAATCTGGTAATTTCCCGAAACACGTGCTAGCAGCCGCTAGAACAGACCTCTTAGCTGAGTCCTCCAAGCTACGCGCACTTCGCCACCTGCTAGGCCACCTCTGGGCCCTTCACAGCGATTCAGACCCAGAAGTCAGCATTACAGCCATCACCTCGACGGTTGGTTTGAGCGCCGCAGACGCCGAAAATAATATGATCCGAAATTCTGTCGCAGGAATCGCCGGAATCCTCGGGACAGCCGATTTTCTGGCCATCCAGCCTTGGAATGTATTTCAGTCCGGCTATTGCGATTCAGGCGCCGCCAATCTCTCTCACAATTTGTTTTATTTGCTATGCGACGAAAGTCAGCTAGACAAAATAGCCGATCCACTAGCCGGTTCGTATGCCATCGAGACCTTGACAGACCGTTTGATTCAATCCGGATGGGACCTGTTTTTGGAGTTGCGAACAAGCACCCCGTCCCAAGTGGCTACCCTTCTTAACGATCGACTACTACCGGCCGATCGGTTGAATTATGCTCAAGGCGGGCGCCACCAAACGGGTAAAGGTGGACGTGTTCAAATCGGAGTAACGGACTTTACAAGAACCGGAAATCCTATTTTAAACGACGGGGGCCGAGTCTTTCCGTTACCGACAACTTTTGAATTTATCTGCCGGATTGGGGGCCATGAAACGCCATGATAAAGCCGGATTTCAGCCTCTCCCCTTCGATGCGATCAAAACAACCTCCTGCTGGATGGGATCAACAGCCATCGTTGCTATCGCCAGAAATTGGATACCGAAGTCAAGAAGATTTCGACGTCCCTCGACAATTCGAGTTCGTACCCTTTCAGCATCTCGGGTCGACTCCTGGTGCGTTTCCCTTTACGCGTGGCGTGTATGCCAGTATGTACACAGGACGTCCTTGGACTATCCGGCAGTATGCTGGTTTTTCGACTGCTGAAGAATCCAACGCTTTTTACAAGCGCAATCTTTTGTCCGGCCAAAAAGGCTTATCCGTTGCATTCGACCTTGCAACGCATCGAGGCTACGACTCCGACCATGTGCGGGTCGAGGGCGATGTAGGGATGGCTGGGGTTGCCATCGATTCAGTCGAGGATATGAAAGTGCTATTCGACGGCATTCCTTTGCAAACAATGAGCGTTTCGATGACCATGAACGGTGCCGTGTTACCGATTATGGCCTTTTTTATCGTTGCTGCAGAGGAGCAAGGGGTTGCACCGGAAGCATTGTCTGGAACCATCCAAAACGACATTCTGAAGGAGTTCATGGTCCGGAATACGTTTATCTATCCACCGCAGCCATCCATGCGGATCGTCAGCGATATCATGCGGTATTCGGCCAAGCGAATGCCTCGTTTTAACGCCATAAGTGTCAGTGGATACCACATGCTAGAAGCGGGCGCTTCGGCTGATCTGGAATTGGCTTATACGTTATTGGACGGCCTTGAGTACGTCCGAGCCGCCTTGAAAGAAGGCTTAGACATTGATTTGTTGGCTCCACAAGTCTCGTTTTTCTTTGGCATTGGCATGAACCTGTTTATGGAAGCGGCCAAACTCCGAGCGGCTCGAACGCTTTGGGCTGAACTAATGGCCCCTTTTAATCCGAAAAATCCGAAATCTTTCATGCTTCGGACGCATTGTCAAACGTCCGGTTGGTCGCTTACGGCTCAAGATCCGTACAACAATGTCGGAAGAACAACTGTTGAAGCGTTGGCAGCTGTTCTGGGCCACACCCAGTCTCTACATACCAACGCCCTGGACGAGGCCATCGCTTTACCGACGGACGAGTCGGCTAAGATCGCCCGAAATACCCAACTGATCCTGCAGCATGAAACGGACATCACCAACGTGGTTGATCCACTGGGGGGGTCGTGGTACGTCGAGTTTCTGACGGATCAACTCATTTCGCGCGCCAGAATCCACATGGAAGAAATTGAGAGCTTTGGGGGCATGTCCAAGGCCATTGCCCTTGGGATTCCGAAGCAGAGAATTGGACAATCCGCAGCAAGAAGACAGGCCCGAATAGATTCAGGAAAAGATATTATTGTGGGTATTAATGCTCACCAAAGCACAGAAACAGCGAATCTGACCGTTCGAGAAGTCGACAATTCCAGCGTTCGAAAGGCACAAGTGAATAACTTGGCACGACTACGAGCAACGCGGGACGAAGCAGCGGTTCGCCGAAGTCTAGAGACGCTTTCGGCGGCGGCGGCTACTTCTGGTCCATTACTTGAGCCGTGTATTGAAGCCGCCCGCGCCCGCGCAACGCTTGGTGAGATTTCGAGTGCATTAGAATCCGTATTTGGAAGACACGAAGCAGAATCTACCATGTTTACTGGGGTATATTCAGCAGCCTATTCGGACGACAAAATCATAAATGACGTGACATCACTCTCGGACTCTTTTAAGGAAGCTACCGGACGTAGGCCTCGCATCTTAGTTGCCAAATTAGGCCAAGATGGGCACGACCGGGGCGCTAGAATTATTGCTACGGCCTTCGCGGATATGGGCTTTGACGTGGATGTAGGTCCACTATTCCAAACGCCGCAGGAAACGGCCCTCCAAGCAATCGAAAATGATGTGCACGTCGTAGGCGTTTCGAGCCTGGCAGGCGGTCATAAAACCCTGGTACCCCGGCTCCTTTCGGAGTTGAAATCTTTGGGACGGCCCGATATTTTGGTTGTTGTGGGAGGAGTTATTCCCGAACACGACTATCCATTTCTTTTCTCAGCCGGGGTTTCCCACGTTTTTGGGCCTGGAACGGTCATTCCGGTCGCGGCTAGCGATCTTTTGAGCACCATGTTGAACAACCTACAGGATCCCTCCAAATGACCGACAAGGTGCATCCATTATTTTCTGCCTTGGTAAGCGGAGACCGGGGCGCCTTGGGCCGCGCCATTACCCTCATGGAAAGCGCTCATCCAAAGGATCAGGACGAAAAACTGTCGTTGCTCTCCAGTGGACATTCGATTGGCACCGATTCGGTGAGAATCGCCGTTACGGGAGCCCCTGGCGTTGGGAAAAGCTCCTTGATTGAGCACCTGGGCCTCTATTTGATCAGTAAGGGACACAAAGTCGCTGTATTGGCGATCGATCCATCCAGCGATCGTACCGGTGGTAGCATTTTGGGTGACAAGACCCGCATGCCCAATCTGAGCCGAAATCCACACGCCTTCATTCGCCCTTCCCCTACATCCGGCGTTTTGGGTGGGGTTGCTCAGATGACCCGAGAAACCATTTATCTTTGCGAAGCGGCTGGATACGACAGAATTATTGTCGAGACCGTTGGTATTGGACAGTCTGAGACCCGTGTGTCGACATTGACAGACGTCGTGCTTTTTGTCACGATGGCGGGTAGTGGCGACGGACTTCAGGGCATCAAGCGGGGCGTATTAGAAGTAATCGATGTGGTTGCCGTGAACAAATCGGATGGCGCCAGTGTGCAGCCTAGCGAGCAATTTGCGGCTGAGTTAGCGGCTGCACTTCACCTACTTTACGGTTCCAATGCTCCGCCCTCCGTGTGGCTTACTTCGGCGAACACGCAGGTGGGGCTGGAAAGGTTGTGGGCCCAATTGGAAGAGGTGGCTGAGCATAAAATGACCAGCGGAGACTATGCTAGAAACAGAAAAAAACAATTGGAAACTTGGTTTGAGCAGGCCACCATGCATTCGATGAACCAATTTATCCGTCACATGGCGAGTCCCTCGGACTTTAAGGAGGACCTACTGGTTCAGGTCAAATCGGGCGTTCTCCATCCATATGTGGCAGCCGATCGCTTGGTTAAAAAGTTAATGGGCTAGACCGAAGGTCGTGGTTGCCTTCACCAGGCGTCTCGCAAAAACAGACGTCGCGCACATTCCGCCCCATCAACTCAAGGTCGTGGTTGCCTTCACCAGACGTCGTTGTACGGTTTCTTTTCCCAAGAGGACCATCATGGCGTACAAATCTGGACCCGATGGAAGTCCGGTTAGTGCCATTCTTAAGGGAAACATAAGTTCTCCAATTCCAATCCCTTCGTGCTCAACCATTCCTTTAAGAAGCGCCTCCATAGACTCAGTTGTCCATGCACTTGTGGACTTTAATTTATCGGAATACAACGTTAGTAACTGGCCTGAGTTTGCCTTCCAACGTTTCGCGACCGACTTTTCCTCGTAGACATCCGGGTCCTGAAACAAGTAGGTCGCCTCTACTATATCCGAAGCGAATGAAAGCCTCTCCAGCATCAACAAAATGGCTGATGAGAGATACTCCAGAGAAACACCGGGGTGCCGTTCTGCTGCCAAAGGGTAAACGGATTCGGCAATGGACCCTGGGCTTCGGCTACGAAGATACTGCTCATTGAACCAAGCTAATTTCTGCAAATCAAACTGTACGCCCGCCTGGCCAACTCGGTCGAGACTAAACACCGATACCATTTCCTCGAGGGTCATGAGCTCTTGGCCGGTGCCCGGATTCCACCCAAGCAATGCCAAGAAATTGATCAGAGCGTCAGGCTCATATCCTTTCTGGCGATATTGTAAAACGGAAACGGGGATTCCCTCCTTGTCGGCATTCCGTTTAGACAGTTTTCCGCCCGTGGGGCTCAAAATC
>CALEEY010000309.1 GCA_937877085.1 uncultured Bacteroidota bacterium | reverse complement strand
CGGCACCAGCAGCAAATGTTGCAACCTGCAAGAACAGTGGATGGAATCCAGAGCCAACGTCCCCGGCGGCAAGGCCCGCAATCAAGTTTCCTAGTGCTGCGCCTACAAACCAAATGCCCATCATCTGTCCGACACGGTTGGCTGGAGCCAGTTTGGTGACGGAGGACATTCCCACTGGGGAAATACACAATTCACCACACGTGTGAAAGAAGTAGGTCACCACGAGCCACGCTGGCGATACAAGTTCGCCGGCATCGGCATAAAAAGCTCCCCAGGCCAACACGTAAAACCCTACGGAAAGCCCAAAAAGTCCGAGAGCAAACTTGTACAAGAACGAAGGGTGCTTGTTAATTTTTGCTAAGAAGAGCCACAGCCAACCAAAAACCGGCGCCATTAGGATAATAAAAATGGAGTTGACCGACTGAAACCACGATGCGGGCATCTCCCAGCCGAACATCACCCGATCGACACCCTGTGCACCAAATAAATTCAAAGATGACCCGGCTTGTTCAAATCCAGCCCAAAAAACGGCAATGAGCAAAAACAGCCAGAAAATGATTCCAAACCGCTTTTTCTCAAGAGCGGAGTGCTTACTGAATGCAATCAGGTAGACAAAAAAGGCGGCCACAACAAATAGAATGGAACCACCCAAAGTTGCGGCTACTTGCTGAAGGGTAATGTTCAAAACACCGCTGTAAATTAAATAAGCGAATAACGCGATCACGGCAGCTGTTGCCGCAGTAATCAAATAAAACTTACGCTCTTTTTCCTTCCGACCTTCGTAGTCTGGCGCTAATCCTATGTCGCCCATGTGTTTAAACCCAGCTCTAAACTGGATGAGTCCGGCTACCATTCCAATTCCGGCCAAAGAAAATCCGTAATGCCAGTTGATTCCTTCCCCGAAGTATCCGCAAAGCAACGGGCCCAAGAAGGCGCCCAGGTTAATTCCCATGTAGTAGATCGAGAAACCCGCATCTCGACGGGCTCCTCCTTCTGGATAAAGCTCGCCTACTGCCGTGGACACGTTGGGCTTCAATAAGCCTGTCCCAATCACAATCAGAATTAAACCCGCAAAAAAGGTCCATTGCGAAGGAATAGCCATACTGAAATGGCCGGCGGCAATAATACATCCACCCACAAAAATGGCTTTTCGCTGTCCCCAAATATTATCCGCAACCCAACCTCCAGGCAAGGTAGTTAGATAAACAAGCGCGGTGTACAAACCGTAAATGGCAGCCGCAGTCAACGCGTCGAGCCCCATCCCTGGGTTTTCTGAAATAGTTGTTGCCGTCAAAAACAGAATGAGCAGGCCGCGCATTCCGTAATAGCTAAATCTTTCCCACATCTCTGTAAAAAAGAGCGTCGCTAGTCCAAGTGGATGACCAAAAAAGGTCTTCCCTAGCGGGGTGGCAATTTGATTCATTTCGTCCGTTCCATCTAGTTAATACGATCGATTTTTTGATTGAAGTCCAGAGAAGATAGAGAATTGAAGGATTGGTGTCTAAACCAATTTTTCAGCCTTCCCTCCATTTCAGCACCTTATATTTCAACTATTCATTTTTTCCCCAGCCAAGTACAGGATAATCGGGATTTTTATGTCCGTTTCACAATTTCAAGTAGACTTCCACGGCCAACGTACGCATACTTGCGGCGAATTAAGAAGTGAGCACATTGGCCAAGTAGCCGTTTTAAAAGGTTGGGTAGATACCCGGCGCGACCTA
>CALEEY010000308.1 GCA_937877085.1 uncultured Bacteroidota bacterium | reverse complement strand
CAGTGAGGGTTTTGCGACCTATTTCACCAATCTCTATACAGAACAGATGCATGGGCGCGATCAGTTTGTAGCCGGCGAAAAACAGCAACGTGAAGCGGTCATTGCGTTTTCCAAAAAAGAATACGTTCCCATCGTCAACCCTGCGATTGAGGACTACATGAAGGTGCTAAGTACCAATACCTACCAAAAAGGAGGATGGGTGCTGCACATGCTGCGAAAACAATTGGGTGATGAGAACTTCTGGAAAGGAATCCAGACCTACTATGCCCGTTTCACCCACTCCAATGCGTATTCGGACGATCTCCGAATGGTGCTCGAAGAGGTATCGGGGCAGTCCCTCGAAGGATTTTTCGATCAATGGGTCTACCGGGCGGGACAACCCGAACTAGAAGTTTCTTGGACCTACGTGGGTGAACAGCTCCAGCTGACCGTGGCCCAGAAACAAGCGGAGGCCTTTCGTTTTCCTTTGGAGATCGATCTGGTGTTTGATGATGGAACGCGTCAGCGGGAAAGCCTGACCGTTACCGATTCGAATCAATCGTTTAACGTGACTACCACTCAAAAGCCCGCTAGTGTAGTCCTCGACCCGGACACGTGGCTGTTGTTCGAGGGGACGGTCGAAGAGAAAAAGTAGATCCTTAACGCGTAATAATTAACGTCTGAAAGGTCCGCCGCTCGCCGTGCTGAGCACCCAAGCCGTCTTTAACACCTGGCCCATAATCGTCAGTGCTTCACTATTTACGACGCCCCGTTGGAATCGTAGATTTCGGCGAAACCAATGGCCTAATTGTCCATGCTGGCCAGGTAATGAACCGTTTGGAGCGGCTCCACCTACCGGTAAGCAATGGCCATCAAGGGATCGCCCTCATTCATGGCCAACGACGTTACTAAGAACAGGATTTCACCCGAAACCGGAGAAATCGAGGTTTGAAGGGTCTCCCCGAAAATCGTTTTAATCTCGCCTAGAAATTGACCTTTTTCGACGGTGTCCCCAATTTGGACTGCCGCGTAAAACAAGCCATCTGTTTCAGCGCTCAACCAACTCCAGCCAGACATGCGTTCAGCAGCTTCGCCCGGATCTGAAATGGGCTCATACATATCAAAATGGCCCATAACTCTCCGAACACCGGACTGCAGAATGTCGACCTCACTTTCCCTCCAGACACCTTGACCACCCGCCTCTGTGAGGAGGGCGGGCACACGCGCTCTGGCAGCAGCAGCATAGGTCGTACCACTAAGGCTGCCCGGATCATCTTTC
>CALEEY010000307.1 GCA_937877085.1 uncultured Bacteroidota bacterium | reverse complement strand
TTTGGCCTAGCACCCTTTTTTGGCCTAGCACCCTTTTTTGGCCTAGCACCCTTTTGGCCCAACAGCCAAGAACTCGATCTTTTTTCTACTGTAATCTCTGAGGACCTAGCACTATGTCGAAACCCGATATCTGGAAAAACGGAAAATTCGTTCGTCATGAAGACGCTACGGTTCACGTCTTAACCCATGCTCTACACTATGGTTCATCCGTATTTGAGGGCATCCGGTGCTATAAAACAGAAAAAGGATCCGCGATTTTCCGCCACCCTGAGCACATGCAGCGCCTGATCGATTCCGGTCGCATTTATCGGATGGATCTGGGATACAGCCGCCAGGAATTAGAGCAGGCGGTGATCGACACGATCGTGCGGTCGGGTATGGAAGCGTGCTACATTCGCCCTCTTTCGTTTCGCGGAGTTGGCAAAATGGGGGTAAACCCCATCAATAACCCAGTAGAAACCATCATTGCCGTTTGGGAATGGGGCGCATATTTAGGCCCTGAGGCTCTTGAATTGGGCGTCGACGTGCATGTGGCTTCCTGGAATCGGATGGCTCCAAACACGTTTCCTTCAATGGCCAAAGCCGGCGGAAATTATCTAAATGCTGGACTAGTCAAGATGGATGCGGTGCTGAACGGCTTTGCCGAAGGCATTATGCTTAGCACGAACGGTCACGTGGCCGAAGGATCTGGTGAAAACCTGTTTCTAGTCAAAAACAATACCCTGTATACGGCTCCTGTCGCCCTGTCCATTCTTCCGGGTATTACTCGAGACAGCGTGATCAGATTAGCTCGCGACATGGGCATTTCCGTGCAAGAAGGTTTGATTCCGCGCGAAGCACTGTATGTTTCCGACGAGGTGTTCTTCACCGGTACGGCGGCAGAAGTGTCACCGATTCGAGCAATTGACCATCACGTGATCGGAGAGGGCAAAAGAGGCCCGATTACAGAAAAATTGCAGACGGCCTTTTTCGATATCGTGCATAAAGGCAACGATCCGTACGGCTGGTTAACGCCGGTTCCAGTAGGAAAAAGCGCTTAATCGGGCTCGCCTAATATAGTAGTTCTTCAGAACGGCGTAGCTAGCGGCTCGGGGCTAGTACTCGTAAATGAAGATGGCTCTATTACCGCCTACGTCGCCGGAAAGAAAGGCATCTTTTCTGCCGTTGCCATCATAATCGAAAATATCAACGAATCCATTTATCACGGAATAGGCGGTACCAATCGGAAGGAGAAATAGGTCAATATTTTCGGCCGCCACGATTTTCTCTGAACCGATTTGGTTAATGTTCTCGATTCCCCAAGAGAAGATGTCGGCATCCGCATCTCTGTCAATATCGATCAAGGAGACGCCACCGCCGTACAGCCCCGTCAATTGGGCATTACTTTTAGTGAAAGTGCCCGTTCCGTCGTTTAAATAAAGGCTGGTTTCGCCTCTCATAATGGACGGCCCCAGATGCCCGCCGTTAATCAACAGATCCACATCGCCGTCGAAATCGACATCCCCAAACGCCGTTCCACCAAAGTATAGGCTTGGCAACGAGGTCGGTACTTCAGTAAAATGAGCCGAACCATCGTTTGAATACATTCGAAGGTGTGCTATGCTTTGATCGTCGGTCCCCGTCACTACGAAATCGAGGTCGCCATCGCGGTCGATGTCGGCAACGGATATCGAGTTTACTTGAAGCCCACTAAAGGTCGTAGGGCCCGGAGTGAAACGCTGCGCGCTGTTGGCCAGCCATACGCCAAAGACGAGTCCCGAGGAAGACTGCCCACCCATTACAACATCCTGAAACCCATCCCCGTTAAAATCTCCCGCGGCAACTCGACTATTATAAATTCCTGGCAGGCCTGTAGAAGGTGCAATTTGGAAAGCATCACTTCCCCGGTTCAGGTAAATGACGGTAGACGGAGTCAGTATTTCCACATTTCCCGGCGTATATCCAGTAAGACTTAAACCTGTAACAATTAAGTCCGGACGGCCATCTCGGTTGAAATCCTGCCAGGTAACGGAGCCCTTAATGACGCTCGTTTTGGCGAAAGGTACTTCCTGGTAATCAGCGAAAACCGACGGCTGCGCCAATGGATTATCCCGCACAACTCTCCGTCTGAGGAATTTGTACAACACGGCCTGAAGCGTTCCATCGGCCTGCCTACCCGTTATGAATACGTCCCCGTCTCCATCCCCATCGTAATCAGCACCCGCATGGGCGCCATCTCGAACCGGTGGAATACCCGTAACCGTCACGTATTGGCGCTGTGCCGATGTAGATAGGGCCGCGAAGCTCCATAACGTTACTAAGAAAAAGAATTTGGATATTCGAGACATGTGGTCAGAAATAGAAAGATGGAGCGTTCGGGAAAAGGGAATGGTTAAAAATGATGCTATCTCACCAAGGTCAAAGATCCCGTTTTTATGGCTGAACCTGCTCTTAACTCATACAAATACATACCTGAGCTAACTTTCTGATCGTTCGAATCTGTTCCTTTCCATTCCAAACGGTGCGTCCCTGCAGAGAGAACGCCTGCCACCAATCGAGCCACTTCCTGTCCCAAAATCGAATAAACACGCAGCGTCACGTTTTCCGGTTGGGGTAGGTCAAATTCGATATTCGTCGCGGTAGAAAAAGGATTCGGAAAGCTACCTTTTATGGCGAATACCGTCGGTAATTGAGAATCGGTATCTGCATTGGTGCTCAGCGAATTTGAAATAGAGAAAGACCCCTCAGTAGCGAATTCAGAGGCAATCAGGGCGTTGTTAACCGCCTGTACACTCCAGTAGTACGTCCCTTCCTCAAGGTCTTGGAGCCTAAATAGAGAAGAAATAGAAGCGTTGCCCGGCTGCGGCGCCCGAAGCCAGCCGGTCCGTGTGTCCGACATGGGAGAAACCACATCGGAAAGTCCTGGACCCGTACCCACGCGAACGTTGTAGGAAACATGCTCATTCGAAGGTTCTGTGGTCAGAGCATGTGACCAGCGAAGCTCTATAACGCCGTCTGTCCATTCGGTGTCCAATTGAAAAGGAGTCGACGGGATGGCCGGGCGAACCTGTCGTTGATTCACGTAGATACTGGTTGTGCTCTGCCCGTAGGGGGTGAATCCACTAGATAAAAGATCTAGGTCGCCATCTGCATCAAAATCGCCCCATTCTACATCGGAAAATATAGATCCAATTAAATTGGTTGCGTTTACAAACGTGTTTCCGCCCTCATTTCGATAGATTCGAGCGTTTTGCCTTCCTAGCACCGTAACGGCGCCCAAAAACAGGATATCTAAATCTCCGTCGTTATCGTAGTCTCCCCAGGTAATGTCGCCGGCCAAAAGTCCTTCGAATGAATGGGCAACGGGGCTAAGCGTGCCGCCGCTATTGCTCCACAAATTGACCCCACCGTCCATCAGATTTGCCGAAATACTGCCACCTCCTACGATCAAGTCCACGTCGCCGTCGCCGTCATAATCCCCTAGTTCGACCGACGAAAAAGCAAAAGGACCTAATTCTTGATTGGTAGTCGTAAAGAGACCGGCATTATTGAGGAAAAGCCGGGTATGAAATCCGTCGGAACCCGACCCGGAAAGGACCAAATCTAAGTCTCCGTCCTTATCCATGTCGCCGAGTGCTGAATCGCCATATCCGACTCCAGGGAGGGCGTCACTTATTATTTGGAACTGGCCGCCACCCGAGTTCTTCGCCACAATAGTGACGACTTCATCTGAAGCCGAATCTCCGGTTAAAATCAAATCAAGGTCCCCGTCCTTGTCAATATCGCCCCATGAAGAAGAGCCGCTATGCAATCCAGGAAAACCGGCTCCAACATCCGTGAAAGAGGTTCCATTATTTCGGTACAAACGGGTGCTTGGATTGTAGGGGTAAGTCAAAGAAGAACTACCCGCCACCAAAAGATCGAGGTCTCCATCTCCATCGAAATCCGCCCATGACGAAAATGAGTAAACGACGGTACTAATGGGTGAAGGAAGAAGGGTAAAGTGAGCCGTTCCATCGGCCGCCCATCCGTCGTTCACATAGATGCCAGTCACCAAGCCGGTCTTCGTTTCGCCACTGAGAAAGACGTCCAGATCGTGGTCGCCATCGAAGTCCCCCCAAGACACGCTTCCGTGCCTAACCATCGGTAGGTCGTGTCCCAACGTACTAAACGTAAATGGCTGAACCACTGGTTGTGCTGAAACTAGGACCGGAAAAACCAAAAGGGTAAGCACCAAGGCCATACTTCGAAGACTGCTCATACAGGATCCTAATGTCAGAAAAATTTTACGACCAAAAAATGGGATTCAACCATTTTCAATCTCTAAAAAGAGCTGCTGTGAAATCTGATTCCGGTCACGCCAGAATTGTCCACCTATAGAATGGGTGAAGGTAAAAACTTCGCGTGTAATATGCTTATAAATGGGTATAGATTTACCCTTAGAGTGCGATATCGTCTTCCGTCGCGGCCATAATTAAGTCCTCCGACGCATCTTTCCCGAGATAGGCGTCTATGGCCCAATGCGCCGCATAAATCAGTGGTGTTATGAGAATGGCCACCACAAACTTATAGACGTAGTTGAATAAGGTAATCGCAATAATGGTCTGAAGAGTCATGGGCCCATAAAATGCGATGAAAAGCACCACAAACGTATCCAAGAACTGTGACCCAAACGTTGAGCCCGTTGCTCGTAACCAAAGATGCTTTCCGTCTGTTAGCTGTCTCAACCAATGAAAAAGGGAGATGTCGACCAACTGACCTATCACATAAGCCACCATGCTTCCAATAATAATTCGGCCACTGGCACCGAACACCAACTGAAAAGCTTCGTCAGGTACAGGAGAAATAGAAGCTGTTGGAACGGTCATCGCTACTTGGATCAACCCGAATTCGAACATAATCATCGCCAATCCGATGTATGTGACGAACTTGATTCCGGGCTTTCCAAAGTATTCGTTCAAAAGGTCCGTGATTATGAACGTAATAGGGAAGGCAATAACCCCCGCCGTCATAATGACTTCGTCGAAGGACTGACCTAAGATGTTGATGGCAAATGGAAGCTTAATTACGGTAAAAAGCTTGCCAGCCGTGGCCTCCGCCACGACCAAAGCCGTCAGAAAGATGGCCGTACAAACGACAAATAACTTTTGAGGCCGTGAAAGCAGGTGAATTTTGCTCATCTCTTAATGCTTGATTGGGTGCGGAGCCCAGATTACAAGATAGAATTGACGTTATCAAGCACGTCCGGCGAGCGGATTGGCCGCCGTATTTTCCTCTCGAACCGCCAAGAGTAGATCAAACTTGAAGGTCGATCCGACGCCCGGTGTACTCTTTATTTGCAGCACTTGGTCGTGCGCGACCAAAATATGCTTTGCGATAGACAGACCCAAGCCCGTTCCCCCACCTAAGCGCGACCGACTTTTATCGACTCTGAAAAACCGCTCGGTTAATCTTCCAATATGCTCCTTGCTGATACCAATGCCATGGTCATGAACCGCGATTTCGATCCTTCCAATCTTTGCCATTTCTACAGAAATCAACACTCGGCTGCCAGGATTTGAATATTTAATGGCATTTACAACCAAATTCGTCAGTACTTGCATCAATTGAACCGCATCGCCCATGGCAACGGGAGAGACCTCAGGCAGGTTGGTTTCCACGGTGATATCGGACGCGTCGGCCAGGGATTCGACCGTGTCGACCACATCAGCTACCCATCGTGATACATCAAACGGCGCGACAACAATCGCTTTTTGCCCTGTTTCTAGTCTAGATATCTCCGACAGATCCTGAGCCAAATGGGCCAACCGATCGGCATTACGAACTATTTTTTCGACAAAGGAGACGCGGACTTCTTCGTCCTCCAGGGCTCCGTTCATCAGGGTTTCGGCGAACCCTCGAATGGCAAAAATGGGCGTTTTGAATTCGTGCGAGACGTTTCCGATATAATCACGGCGGTAGTTTTCGAGGCTTGTGAGCTCTTCGAACTCCGTATTTACGATTTTTCCCGTTCGATACACCTGTCGAATAAGTTCGTCTAGCTCATCCCCGCGTCTTTCAGCGACTAAATCCGAATTCTGAAACGTATGATTTCGAATGCGCGTCACGGCCGACTGCAAAAAACGTAAACGATTGCTAAAATATCTTTCGCTAGCCCCATACGCACTAAAAAAAGAAAGGAGGGTAACCACAATCGTTCCGATCCAGGACCATTCCCAGACCAACCACTGCAAGGCACTTAGAACCAAGCCCGTCGCGATAGCCGTGGAGGCACCAATTTTGAACGCGAGTGTGTAAGATTTGTGGGCCATGGGTTGAGTCGACTGGCCGGGAGTAAAACGAATGCTCGCTATTTTTGGAGATTCGTCAGCTTAGTCCCAACAAAAAAGGGCGCGATAAACGCAGTTATTTGGCGTCCAGATGGGAGGCTAATCGGTAGCCAACACCTTTGACGGTCTCAATGTAACGCTCGCCAATCTTTTCTCTTATTTTTCTGATGTGGACATCGACCGTCCGGTCCACTACATAGACGTCCCGTCCCCAAACGCGGTCCAAAAGTTCTTGCCTTGAGAACACCCTGCCAGGTTTTTGGGCTAGAAAATAAAGGAGATCAAATTCTTTCCGGGCTAGATGAATGGGGGCTTCAACGCCCTTCAGTCGGGTTTCGTACCGATCCTTGTCAATAATGAGGTCTCCAATGATCAAGGTGTTTGAGCTGGATTCAAACTGACCTTTACTCCGCAACAAGGCTTTTACTTGACTTAAAAAGACGGGCAGCGAGATAGGCTTCGAGAGATAAATATCGGCTCCTGAATCCAAGCCTACCACGTGATCTTGCTCCTGTCCACGTGCCGTGAGCATAAGAACGGGAATGGCTCTTAGATTAACATCTTGTCTCAACGATTTGACGGCATCTAAACCGTCCAGTCGGGGCATCATGATGTCCATCACGATGAGGTCGGGGCGGTGGACTTGAGCTTTTTCTAAGGCATCCAATCCGTCAAAGGCCACAATCGTGTCGTATTTTTCCTTTTTCAGATTATACTGAAGCAGATCAAGGATATCAGGTTCATCATCGACAATGAGAACCAGCGGTTGCTTCCGAAAGGACACCGATCGATTCATTTTGTGTTTCAAAGTGCTAATTAGGCAGAATAGATTGTAAAGGTACATAATAAAAATGTCCTTTAGATTATCATAAGATTAACAATGAGACTTCATCAAAACACGTAAGTAATCAAAAAATGGGTAGAAAGCTTAGATATGCGATGGTGGGAGGAGGTCCGGGAGCTTTTATTGGTGCAGTGCACCGAATGGCTGCCCGACTAGATGGGCTGGCTGAAATCGCTGCGGGTGCGTTCTCGTCATCGCCCGAAAAATCCGACGAAACCGGGCGCGAGTTGCATTTAGATCCAGACCGGGTCTATGGTTCTTGGCAGGAAATGCTAGAAAAGGAGTCCGTGCGCACCTGGGATCGGCTGGATTTTATCAGCATCGTCACCCCCAATTATCTTCATCATCCGGTGGCAAAAGCATCTCTATTGGCCGGTTTTGACGTGGTTTGTGATAAACCGATGACGCTCACCGTGGAAGAAGCAGAGGACCTGTGCCGAACGGTAACGTCCACGGGTCGCATTTTTGCTTTGACCCACAATTACACTGGATATCCTGTTGTAAAACAGGCTCGTGAGATGGTCAGGGAAGGGAAGTTGGGTGCGATTCGAAAGGTAGTCGTTGAGTATCCTCAAGGATGGTTGTCTACGCTGCTTGAATCTACCGGCCAGAAGCAGGCCACATGGCGCTCAGATCCAGCAAGAGCGGGTATTTCGTCGGCCCTGGGAGACATTGGAACTCATTGCGAAAACCTCGTACACTACATAACGGGGCTCGAAATGGATGAAATGTTGGCCGACCTCGGGACATTAGTGGAGGGTAGAGCATTGGAAGACGATGCATCGATTCTGATTCGTTACAAAGGTGGGGCGCGCGGGATCTTGTACTGCTCACAAATCAGCGTTGGTGAAGAAAACAACCTTACCATTCGGATTTACGGGACCAAAGCAGGAATGGAGTGGCGGCAAGAACATCCGAATTGGCTGTATGTCCGATATCCGGATGCACCGGAGCAAATTTATAAAAGAGGTAATGGGTACATGGGCTCGGCGGCCGCTTATGCGAGCCGCTTGCCGAGTGGCCACCCAGAGGCTTTTATTGAGGGATTTGCCAACATTTATTCCAATGCGCTTCGAACCATCGCGGCTCGAAACGCGGCCGCCGAGCCCAACCCGCTAGATTTGGACTTTCCGACCGTCCAGGATGGTGCGCGTGGGGTTCATTTTATTCATACGGCCGTGCGGAGCCACCAGGCCCGTGCTTGGGTCGACGCCTCATATAGCCCTCCAGAGTAAAATTATCGGCAACTTTAGCCCCCAGACAGACTCCCCTCTATTGTACACCCATTTATAACTACTAGAATTATATGGCACGTCCAGTTACTCTTTTCACCGGTCAATGGGCCGATTTAACCTTGGAAGACCTAGCCAAAAAGGCAGCCGCTTGGGGCTACGATGGTTTAGAATTGGCCTGTTGGGGGGATCATTTCGACGTCCAAAAAGCGCTTCATGAAGAGGGGTATTGCGCCGGTCGTCATGCCCTGCTGGCAAAATATGGGTTGAAAGTGTACGCTATTAGCACGCACCTAGTGGGCCAGGCCGTGTGCGATCGGATTGACGAGCGCCACAAAGCCATTTTACCTGCCCACGTTTGGGGGGATGGCCAGCCAGAAGGCGTTCGCCAGCGAGCGGCGAAGGAAATGATGGACACGGCGCGCGCCGCAAAACGTCTCGGTGTGAAAGTAGTTAACGGATTCACGGGTAGCTCCATTTGGCACCTTTTATATGGGTTTCCGCCTGCTTCGGGGGCCCTGATACAGGCCGGATTTGATGATTTCGCGGCGCGTTGGAACCCGATTTTAGACGTATTTGACGAGATGGGCGTACTGTTTGGGCTTGAAGTTCACCCGGCCGAAATAGCGTTCGATATCGCATCTGCAGACCGGGCGCTTGAAGCCGTCGGACACCGGAAAACATTCGGCTTCAACTACGATCCGAGCCATTTTGGATATCAAGGCGTTGATTATGTAAAGTTCATCCACCGATTTGCCGATCGGATCTATCATGTGCATATGAAAGATGTGTGGTGGTCGAACGATGGAACAGAGGCCGGAGTATTTGGAGGGCACACCGATTTCGGAGATGTCCGCCGGCAATGGGATTTCAGGTCCCTGGGAAGAGGGAATATCGATTTTGAGGAGATCATCCGGGCGTTGAATCGGTCTGGATATGCGGGGCCGCTTTCCGTGGAGTGGGAGGATATCGGAATGGATCGTGAGCACGGAGCCGAGGAGGCTTGTGATTTCGTGAGGTCTGTCGACTTCCCGCCATCCGGTAGAGCCTTTGACGCCGCGTTTTCTAAATAAGGAAGGCGTTTTCAAGAGGCGCGCCTTTATCGCGGCAGGCGGCCTTTAAGGAGTAGAAGCGGCGTTTCCTACATCATTTCGGGGGTATATCCCCTCCCAACTACGTTCTTCGACAAACAACAAGCTCATGAATGACCGACAATGGGTTGCAACCACCGCTTTTGGCGGCGTAATCGCGTCCTCATTTCTCTATCTCCCATGGATTGGTGGCTTGACGGCTCTCCTAGTCGCATCCGCCATTCAAGGCGGATACTTGGGCTGGCAGCGCGTTCCTACCCCTCAATTCCGTTTAGGAATGCTTGCTTTTGCTGCTGGCACGTTTGTCGGGATGCCTGTCATGGGAATAGTGCTTTCTCGCACTGGCCCCGGAAACTTATGGGGCATAGCGGCCATGTTCGGAATCGCATCCGGACTGGTGGTTATGTTGATGGTCCGACTCTATCGAAATAGACAACCGTCATAAAAACCGAGGATTATTTCGGTTAAAAGGGCTATATGACCCTACTAATCGTCGTGGAGATTATCAATCGGGTTCGCAAGGGCCGCCCGCAAAGATTGAGACCCGATGGTAACGAGTGCGATTACTACGATCGAACCGAGCCCAAACAGCAACATTCCAACGCCAAGATTGATGCGATAGGCAAAGGACTGCAGCCACAAATTCCCTACGATATAGGCTAAAGGAAGCGAAATCACCGTAGCGATTGCGATCAGCACCAGGAATTCCTTGGTGAGTAACGCGAGGATAGAAGAAACGTCCGCCCCAAGAACTTTTCGAATACTGATCTCTTTGGTGCGCCTTTCTACATTGAAAGACGCGATACCGACAAGCCCAAGGCATGCTATGATGACCGTCAGAAAGGCGATAAACCCAACGAGTCGATACATGTCTCTGAGTAGCCCCAGAACGAAACTGTTTTGTAATTGCGAATCAAAAGACTCAAAAACTGCTTGTCGAGCGTATCCAGTGGCTTTCCAAGCTGCAACAATAGCCTCCGCTCCGTTGGTTTCTTGGCCCGCCGGAATTCGAACATTGGCCCATCGAATAGAACCGAGATCGTAGTAAAAAATGTTTGGAGCAATCGCCTCTGATAAATCATCCGATTGAAAATCTTTCAAAACTCCAGCAATCTCTACGACCGTCGAATCTCCCATAATGAACGATTGACCGATGGATTCTTCCACGTTTCCGAGGTTTAGTGTCTGAACCAAAAACGCATTCACTAGCACCTTTCGGGTCGCTTCAAAGTCCATTTCCTCCGTCAAATTTCGACCGGCCAACAAGGTCAGACCAAAATTGGAAACCAGATTTTCGTCAATAGAAAATTTAAATCCTTTAACGAAGTCTTCCTCCACCATTCCGGGCATAGACACCCAAACATCCGAACGAGAGCCCATGGCTGGAATGAGTGATATTCCGGAAACAGCTTCCACAGCAGAACTCCCTCGTATCTCATCTCGAAAGCGGGTGTAAGGCACGTCAAAAAGACGAACGTTTACCAAGCGGGTGGTCTCTATGCCGTAGTCGGCCTTCTGCATATAAGACGCCTGTCGAATCATGGTTACGGTAATCACCAAAAAAACCAAAGACATGGAAAACTGCACCACTACCAACGTTTTGCGCAGTTTAGATCCGCCGGATTTAGAAAGATCTGTCGCACCTTTTACGGCTTCGGCGGGCTGAAAACGGGAGAGAAAAAGGGCTGGATAAAGCCCCGCAATGAGTGCTGTAAGCAATGCAAAGCCCACTATTACCACATACAGACTGCCCGAACCGTAGTCAATATTTAAAAGCATTCCGGTCTGTGCGACAAACGAGAAACTATTGAAAGCGGGTACTAACCACTGAAGCAATACAACCGCTACAAAGATGCTGATAATCGAAACAACAACCGTTTCAACAATGAACTGAGACAAGATGTGCGATTTGCCAGCGCCAAACACCTTTCGAACACCCACTTCTTTGGCTCGCTTTAACGAACGGGACACCGTCAATCCAACATAGTTGAAGCTGGCTGTCATCAGGAGCATCACGGCAAGCGAAGCCAAAAACCACGCCGCTACAGCTGGAATGGATGTGCCAATTTCATTGCCCATTTGGATTCCAAGGCTGATGTCGGCTAGGCGTTGAACTTTAAGATCTACCAGCTTATTGCCATCTTGCTCGGCAAAATGAACTGGAATCAAACGCGAAACGCGTTCTTGGACCACGGCTACATCAGCATCTTTTTCAAGAAGAGCAAACGTAAAGGAACGGTAAATAGAACGGGTCCATGACTCAAGCTCTTCCGCCGCCACCGGATCAGACGCAAGGGTTGAATAGGACGCAATTGCGGAGAGAGGGAAAATGGTGTCATAGTCGTCGCTTGCCAACACGCCGGTCACGGTGTATTCACGGTCATTTTCGACGCTCATGACTTTCCCGATCGGGTCCTCGGATCCAAAAAACTTTTTGGCTTCCGCAGGCGTCAAGATCAAAGACCCCGGATTTACGAGTGCTGTTGTTTTGTCTCCAGCTCCCAATTCGAACGAAAACAGTTCCAAGAATGCGGGATCAGCCCAAAAACCGTTGAGTGCCAGCCCATTTCCTTCGAAAACAAGCGTTCCTCGAAATCCGCGTCTCATTTTAGCGGTTCGTTCTATGCCAGGCACGTCGGTTTCTAAAATGTCGGCCAAATTGGCAGGCGAAGTCCCATACAGCGCATGGTCTCGGTTGAAATTGGCCTTGAAGTCGGAATATACGCGGACCAACCGATCGGCATTTTCGTGGAATTCATCCTGTGACCCTGCTTGTTGGACAAACAAAATGAGGATCAGTCCAACCGCCATGCTGACGGAAAGCCCCAAAATATTGAGGAGGGAAAAGGCCGCATGGCGTTTCACGTTTCGAAGTGCTACAAACAAATAATTTTTAAGCATGGCAATAGGGTAAATAGGTCGGTTTGAAGCGCGTTGTTTTCGAAAGCGAACGCGAAATAAGGACAAGGCGTCGATCCAGAGAATGAGCTTCCCAAGGAAGATTCCGTGTCGGTTGAGCCGATAGGCACTCAGCTCCTCGAGGTCCCCCCGAAATTCTTCTATCTGGTCGTCGCTACAGAACCAGTCCAATAGCTGGTCCATGAGCGGCGGCACGGAACTATGACCTTTAGGTGTCATGATCTAAGCGAACGAGATAGAATCGAGTGATGGTAACATGTCCAACGCCGGGATGGCGCTCCAAAATCGCTCTCTCACGGAGCGGGACGATCGTAAAACTTCGAGTCCCGCGCCTGTGACCACAAAAACTCTTTTTCGTCGCCCGCCTCTTTCGTTCGTTGCACCCCCCATTTTCGAACTCAAATATCCCTTGTCTTGCAACCGGTAGAGCGTGGTATGAACGGCCCCAATGGTTAGCTGGCGATTGGTCTCTTCGGTCAATACGCGGTGCACGCTCACCCCATAGGCGTCCTCCGAAAGGGCGCAAACGGATAGGAGAACGAGCTCTTCTAGATTTCCAAGTTGATCCATGAACGGGTGTGGAGGGGCTTAAATGACGATTTGGGCAGGCTACGGGTATTAGATATACAAAGTTGCAGGTAATAAAAACATCTGGGGTCACCATGTCATACCCACCTCGCTCGTCTCCTTTTCGCTGGGCCTTCGGTTCTAAACCATATCGCCGGGAAAACAATTCCAACCGGAGTACTCTGAGATCAGAGTCGGATCTTCGCCGACACGAAATCCTCAGAAAGAATCTGGTCGAGCGCAGAAATCAGTTGGTCAGCGTTCTCGTGGGTGAAAACCATTGGGGGTTTGATTTTCAAAACGTTGTGAAACGGCCCATCAGTAGAAAGGAGTATGCCCTTGTCGCGCATACGGTTGGCCACATAGGTAGCCTCCACATCAGCCGGCTCGAGGTCCTTCCGATGGCGGACCAATTCGACACCGATAAATAGACCGACTCCTCGAACGTCTCCGATTATCGGATGGGAGGGGGCGAGCGAAGCGAGCCCCTCTTTGAGGTAATCCCCTACTACCAACGCATTTTTTTGAAGCTGCTTTTCTTCCAACTCGTCCAAAACGGCCAATCCTACGGCGCAGGAGGCTGGATTCCCTCCAAACGTATTGAAGTATTCCATTCCGTTGTCGAACGCGTCAGAAATGGCCCGCGTCGTTACCACAGCGCCCAGCGGATGACCATTGCCAATCGGCTTGCCTAGAACCACAATGTCTGGAACAAGCCTCGTGTTTTGAACAGATCCATCCCCCGTAAAGGTCTCTTGTGGATCAAGTTCAAAGCCCCAAAAGCAGGTTCCAGCCCGCCCCATGCCGATTTGCACTTCGTCCGCGATAAAAACCCCTCCGGCCTCTCGAACCGCTTCGGCTGCTTGCACAAAGTATCCGGGAGGTGGCACAATTTGGCCTCCACATCCAGGTACCGACTCTGCTATAAATGCTGCAATGGAATGCTCTTTCGCCACCTGCCGAACTTCTTCCGCGTAGGCGTGCCCCGTTTCGAGGGTCATTCCTCGGAAAGCCCCTCTGTACGGATCTGGCATGTTCACCACGTGGGTACCGGAGGGCTTTCCGCTTCCACCCTTTCCGTCGAACTTGTACGGACTAATTCCTATTAACGTGGTAAGATTACCATGATAGGCTCCGTCAAGAACCATAATGTCATTTCGGCCCGTATAGGCGCGAGCTAGCCGAATAGCTAAATCATTGGCCTCACTCCCAGAGTTGACGAAATAGCATACGTCCAATCCATCGGGCAAGGTGGCGCTTAATCGCTCGGCATAACGAAGCACGTTTTCATGCAGGTACCGCGTATTGGTGGTTAACGTCTGCATCTGATTGGTCAGCGCTTTAACCACTCTAGGATTGGAATGTCCAACGTGTGGAACGTTGTTCACGGCATCCAAATAGGTGTGCCCCTCGGCGTCAAACAGGTACTGCTGCCACCCCCGCACAATATGCAGAGGTTTGGAGTATGAGATACTTAGCGCAGAACCTATGTGGTCTTGGCGTCTTTTCAGAAGCTCTGATAGGTCGGGCGACATTGGGGTATCCACTTCATCTGGAAGGCCCAACAGTATTTTTGGACTGGGGGATAGGCGAGACCACACATCGCGCACTCCGGCCGCAGCGACGCCCGGGAAAGTGCCCTCTAGGTCTAGAAGATCAAGAACAATTTGAAAATGCAGGTGGGGTACCCATCCGCCATTCTCCTCAAATGGGCCAAGATTGGCAAAAGCCTGACCGGAACCTATTTTTTGTCCCTTTTGAACGGAAAGGGCCGATTCATGGCTTAAATGGCCATATAGCGTCCAAAAAGTGGGTCCGTCCGAAGGTTGGTGCTCCAATACGATACAGCCGCCATAGTCAAAATCGTTGTGGTGGGCGCTATACGAATGTACGATGCCTTCCATCGGAGCGAATACGGGGGTCCCCGCTGGTCGCAAAAAATCCACGCCCAGATGAATGGTTCTGCGTTCGCCCGACGTGGTATCGTATTGAGAACCGGCGTAAGCCAAGCGGGGTTCGTTCCAGCGACCAATGCCTACCGAGTCCCCGATACGATTCCAAATGAGTTCACCCGCAAATCCCGGAACGGTTAGGGTTATGGGGTCAAACTCCAAACTTGCAACCGAGAAATCGAGTATGGTCGGGGCTACGCCAGCGAGAGCTGGACGAATAACCATTTCAAACCTACGTTTGGGGTCGGAAATCCACGCTTCAAACGGAGCGGATCCGGGAAAGGGTTCTAGGCCCACGGCTGCCCTAATCCGATAATGAGCCAACCGCGGATGGACGGCCTGCAATGTGCGAAGGCAGTTCCAAGCGTCCTTTTCTGAAATAGACAAATACTCATTGTCGGGTTCAGCCGCCCGCTGAGCCGCCGACATGCAGACACTAACCGCTAGGCGCATGCAAACCAGGGGATAAAAGGCAGCCACCTCCAGTTCGTTCAGTGTACATTCCGAAGCATAGCCCGCCGCCACATGGCCCATGGCTTCTACCGGGTCATTGCCATGAAGAGCCATGTAGGCCGCAGCTACCGTAGGATTACATACACGGGCCGAAAAAACGATATCGCCAAAGTCCAGAAGGCCTGTAATCTCACACCCATTCGGAGTCGGAGGCCCTACCAGAATATTGTAGTCATTGGCATCATTTTGAATGACCGCCCTTGGCAGTTGGTCCCAAATCGGGGCGACTTCTTTTTGAAACAGATCGACCACCGAAGCGACGATTTCTCGATCCTCTCCGGATAAAAGATGGATCCGTTCTTCAATGGTTTTGACGGCGTTGGCCAAATCCCAGACGAAGTCCGTCGGGGCTCCGTCGTGCTGAAATCCGATCAGTAGCTGGTCCATAGATCCCAGCAGCCTGCCAACGGCCACCTCTAATTCAGTCGTTTTGGGATTTACTAGCCCCAAGGGTCTTCCCTCCAACCACGAAACGACTCTTACGTGATGACGAATATTGGCGACGACAACCGAAGTCTGTCTTAAAACAGACGGAACGGGCATGCCCAAATCCGACAATTTGGATAAAACGGCAGCTTGACAATCGAGAAAAGCGGGGTCTTCCTTGGCATTGGAAATTTTGAGAACCGCTTTTTGACCATCCGAAAGGTCTAATCGAAAATTTTGGTCGCGGTCACTTGGAAGCTCACTTGCCTTGGCTTTCATTCCGAATAAATCCAGCATCAAATGCTCCGCATATGCAGCCGTTAGATTCGGACGTCCAGATACCTTCGAAACGGACATATTAGTGCCTGTTGACGTTGAAAGGATCGATGTTTTGGGAGGGTTCAGATCCCAATGCCAACTCTGCGATCAACTTACCCGTTACGGGTCCAAGCGTTACGCCCATCATCCCATGCCCGGTCGCAATGAATACATTCTGGTGATCAGGGACGACTCCTATAAATGGCAGACCGTCTGGCGATGCCGGCCGAAAACCGGCCCACGTAGGTACGTTCTCTGCCCCTTCGGTGTAGGCTTCGGCCTGTCTCCGAATGGGACTAGCGCGCCTTTCGTCAATGGAAATATCGAACCCCTGCAAGGCCAACGTTCCACCAAATCGAATACACCCAGGCATCGGCGTAATGGTGACCTTTTCGTCGGCCAAAATGCAAGGGATGCGAAAACTTGGCTTCGAAACGGGAACGGTAATACTGTATCCTTTAGCCGGTTGAACGGCAATGGACTGACCTAATTTTGCAGCCAATTCAGGCGTCCATGAACCAGATGCCAAGACCAATTGGTCTGCCATAAATTTTCCGGCCGTGGTGTTGACCCCAACTACTTTACCGCCTGAAGTTTCAAATCCTTTAACCGCGGCATCAATAACACCAGCCCCGTTAGCAATTAAATGGGCTTCCAAGGCGCGCAGGAAACGATCCGGATGGATACTGGCGTCCTGCTTGAAATAGACCGATCCCGTAATTTCTGTTTTCAAGGCGGGTTCGAGATCGAAGGTTTCATCTCGGTCCAAGCGCTTGATGTCTAATCCAGCTTCTTCAGCCAGATCGGCCAGCTCCAAGTTGTCTTTACGCGCGTATTCGGAGCGGTGTAGCATGAGGAGGCCATCGTGCGCTAAGCCTACGTTCTCGAAGCCGGGCTGAGCGCAGATATCCCCAAACAAGTCCAGACTCATCAGACTAAGGTCTCTGAGAATCGGGATGCTATAGGCCACATGATCGGCCGTGCAATGCTTTTGAAACAGCCAAAGCCACTTCATAAACTTGGGATTCGCGCTGGGCTTGATATAGAGCGGGCTTTCAGGATTCATCAACCATTTGATGCCCTTAGAAATGACCCCCGGCGCTGAAAGCGGAACGATATGGCTGGGAACGATCATTCCCGCATTTCCGGTCGACGCGGCCTCGGAATATCGGCCTCGATCCACAATCAACACGCGAGAACCCGCCTTTTGTAGGTAATAAGCACAGCTCATCCCCACGATTCCTCCGCCTACAATCAATACGTCATACTTTTCGCTCATGCGTGCTCACTAAATAACTTGAAACCCGTGGGCGTACGGATCGTCGTCGTCAATGATTATTTCGTTATACCCCATGACTCGAGCCCACCCAGAAATACTCGGAATAATGGCCTCAAAGTCACCGACCGTTGTGGTGTCCTCAACTTTGCCTATGAACTGACTTCCAATGATACTTTCGTGTACAAAAGTATCCCCTTTGTGCAATTTGCCGTGGGCCGCCCACTGAGCCATCCGGCTGGAAGTCCCTGTTCCGCAGGGGGATCGATCGATGGCCTTATTTCCATAAAAAACGGCATTTTTAGCATCCGATCCTTCTCTGGTAGGGTCGCCGGTCCACAACATGTGGCTCATCCCACAAATGCGACTGTCAAGGGGATGCGTAAAGTCATACAGCTCGTTCAATCGGGCACGGACCACCGGACTCCACCGAATCAGATCCCCAGCGGTGTAATTTTTTATATCAGAAAAGTTTTTCTGGGCATCTACGATGGCGTAAAAATTGCCCCCATAACCCACATCGACCGTTATTTCACCCAAATCGGGACATTCCACCTTGAGGTTTTCGGCGTACAAAAAAGATGGAATATTGATCAGTCTAACGTTCGATACTCTCCCATTATCGAGGTCGTAGTATGCATCTACGCGCCCTGCAGGGGTGTCTAAACGAACCAATCCTGGGGTGGCGGGGGTTACCAGTCCTTCTTGAATCATGACGGTGACCGTTCCAATCGTGCCATGACCACACATGGGTAAACATCCGCTGGTCTCAATGAACAGGATGGCCACGTCGCAGTCATCCCTGGTCGACTCATATAAAATGGATCCAGACATCATGTCGTGACCTCGTGGCTCGAACATCAAACCCGTCCGAATCCAGTCCCATTCGGCCATAAAATGGGCCCTGCGCTCAATCATGCTCGATCCTTCAAGTACCGGCCCGCCGGACTTTACGACCCGAACGGGGTTTCCACAGGTGTGGGCGTCAATACAAGAAAAACGATGTACACTCATGGTTTATTAATCGAGGTCGAGAGCCGTTCGCGTGAATGAAATCAAGTAACTCAGAAGGGCATCGGAGGCTTCGCCAGATCCAATCGCGTCTCCATCGGCTACGCTGGTCATGAGCGTAGCATGCAATTCCGCGCTTTTGAACAAGCTTCCATGATGCTGATGGACGGACCAAAATCTTCGACAGTGGGCATGGAGTGGGCTCACCGCTTGGTAGGCGTAGGGATTCCGGCTGGCCTTTTCCAAAATACGATCGAAGGCCTTATCGTATTTCATAAAAGCATCCGAATTCTCGTGAAGGGAAGCTTTCACGATAGAAATGGATAATGCCCGCAGCTCACCTCGTTCTTCGGGCGTTGCACGCCGGGCCGCTTGCTCGGCAATCAGTTTATCTAAAACCATCCTAGTTTCCAGCAGGGACAGATACTCAGCCACATTAATTTCAGTTACCAGAATGCCTCTTCTAGGTACTGCAATCACGAGCCGATCGCCCGAAAGTCGCTGCAGGGCCTCGCGCAAGGGGGTTCGCCCTATCCCCACGCGTTGGCTCAGCTGACCTTCCGAAAAAACGCTTCCGGGTGGCAGTTCCAGTGTGACAATCATGCGCTCTACGAGCTCATAGGCCTGGTCCGACAACGATTCTGGTGTCGCGCTCATGCTTAAAAGAAATCAGATACGTCTGGTCGGGTGTCCAGAGCGGATTGAATAATCGCGAGTACGTTTTCGCGCTCAGCTCCAACTAGAGGAAGGCGAGGAGGGCGAGTTAATTCCGTTCCTAGACCCACGGCAACCTCAGCCAATTTGATGTTTTGGACAAGTTTTACATTGACATCCAAATCCAAGAGCGGTTTGAACCAGCGGTAAATGTCTCGCGCCTCGGAAATGCGACCCGCCTGAATCAAATTGTAAATGGCCACTGTTTCTTCCGGAAACGCGCAAACCAATCCTGCGACCCAACCCACGGCGCCCATCAAAAGGCTTTCCATGGCCAAATTGTCGACTCCTGTAAACAGTTGATAGCGATCGCCAAGACGATTAACGATATCCGTAATGCGGCGGACATCGTCGGAAGATTCTTTTATGGCCACGAGCATGATTTCGTCAGCCAATTCTTCCAGCATATCCACCGTACAATCCACTTTGTAGGAGACCGGATTGTTATAGATCATGATGGGCTTTCCGGAGGCCTGGGCCACCGTACGGAAATGGGTTAACGTCTCCCGCCGGTCCGATGCATAAAGCATAGCAGGAAGCAGCATAAATCCGTCGGCACCATTCACTTGTCCGTCCTCGACGGCGTGGCAGGCCTCTAGTGTGGTGTTTTGGGCGACCCCCATGAGAACGGGTACCTTTCCACCGACGGTTTCTACGGCAATGCGAAGCACTTCTTGCTTTTCTTGGAAGGTGAGCGTGCTGGCTTCACCCAACGTTCCGGTCGTGATGATGCCGTGTACGCCTGCTTTGAGCTGGGCTTCGATACCTTTTTGGGTGCCGGCATAATCCAGCGAAAAATCGTCTTTAAACTTGGTTGTGACGGCTGGGAAAACGCCTTTCCAGTCTACGCTCATGGCAATTGGGGTTCTTTTTTGAAAATATCGAGGGTAAAGGCAGCCGAACAACCAGCCGCTCAGTCGTAATATATCACAAATATATCAAAACCCATAGTGGCCCACACCACACCGCTAACCGCACCACCGCCGACGTCGCAGGAATTCTAGGATGTAACTTTTGGCCCGGATTTTACGTGTAGTGCAAACATCAAAAGCTGTTTTATACCAGCCCCCAGCACACCCCTTCCGCTACTTTTTTAAGGCAGATGATTATCAGACGTTTTACGAACAAGAACAGCGTCTAGGAAGCATATACACGTATTTTACCGTTTTGGCCATTTTGATCGCGTGCTTGGGACTGTTTGGTTTGGCTTCGTTCGTGACCACGCAGCGAACCAAAGAGATTGGCGTGAGAAAAATAATGGGCGCTTCGGTTCCGAGTATTGTGGTCTTACTTTCAAAGGAGTTTACGGTATTGGTGCTGTTTTCGTGTCTGATTGGATTTCCGGTCGCTTGGTTTGCTATGTCTAAATGGCTGCAAGACTTCGCCTATGCCACAACAATCGGCTGGGGCATTTTCGCTATCGCTGGAGTCTCGGCTCTGCTCATTGCCTGGCTAACCGTCAGTTATCAGTCCATTCGAGCAGCGACGTGTAATCCGGTTGAAGCCCTCCGATACGAATAAAAGCAACTTCACTGGTCATTACGGGTCAAAAAAGGGATGCAATTTCATCCTTGGCAATTATTCAGCACCACATGTCCCGTTTTGTACTATTTCTGGTTGGCTTATTCGTGATTTCAGGCTGTGCTAGTTCCAGAAAGGCAGCGGAATTGAAAGCCATTGGCTTTGAGTGGGTACCGCTAACCGGCGGCGCGTTCACCATGGGAGACGTTTATTTTGATGATAATCTGGATGCTCAACCAGTACATCCAGTTCAAGTGGCCCCGTTCTACATTTCCAAATATGAAACAACGTTAGATCAGTACGATTGGTTCACCCAGAAAACCAACCGCGAGCAGGTATTTCCAGAGCAGTCGGAAAGAGGGCGTCGAGCCGTCAATCAAATCAACTGGTTTGACGCCGAAGCCTTTTGTTCTTTTATAGGAGGACGTTTGCCATCGGAAGGTGAGTGGGAATATGCAGCCTCTGGTGGGAGCCTAAAACAAATGTATCCCGGTACAAATGACGAGCAGGAAGCTTCGGACTATGTACGATACATCGAAAACTCCTTGGCAGAGGTATTCCCCGCAGCTACAAAAAAACCAAATGTGTTCGGACTGTACGATATGGGTGGCAATGTCGCCGAGTGGATTGGTTCATTTTATGAGTACTATCCATCTCCCGGCGAGGAACCACTTATTTTCGACTTAGAAAATCGCGACCTTCGGCTCGTAAGGGGCGGCGGATATTCTGCCGACCTTGCGATTACCAGAACGTATTGGCGAGCAGGAACGCTTGGAGAGGTCGAAGCTCTGGGAATCGGCGTTCGATGCGCAAAAGACCTAGAATGATTCCAAGGTGGGTAAGGGAATAAAAGACAAATTACTCCGCTTTTCATACATTGATGATGCATTTTCAATAAACCTTATTTAGATTCAATCTAAATAAGACGTACTTTAACCGCGCAAGGCGTAATAGCCAGTAACGCACAGACACGAATTCTGGAGTGTGGCATTAGATGTCAAACCAGGATTAGCCATCAGTATATAAGTTCAGTATATCCCAAAATGAGCCCCATTCACGTACCGCAACCGTTGACCAGCTTTGCCGCAGGCGTCATGGTACATTTGGCGTTTTTTGCACTTGGTGTTCCTGAGGCCCAGCGTCTTAGGGAGTTGGGCGTCATTGAAGGGAATCAAATTCATGTCTTGAAGAATGGAGATACGTTCGTGTGTTGTGTGGAATCGAGCCGTATTGCTCTTCGACGCGAGGTTGCGATGAATGTGTTTGCAACACCGGCCGTTTTATGACATTGGCCGATCTTAAACCGGGAGAGCGGGCAATTGTGAAAGGATGGGCAAACAGTTTTCCGCCCGTTAGGCTTATGGAGTTTGGAATTTTGCCCGGTACAGTGGTCGAAATCGTGAGGTTTGCCCCCTTTGGAGATCCTATCGATATCAAAGTGCGTGGATTTCACCTGAGTATTCGCAAGGAAGACGCCGCTCAAATCATGCTCATCGAAGAATATCCAACCTAGCCTTGGCCAAAACTGACGTCCATAGCAAGCTTAAACGAGTGGCCTTGATTGGGAATCCCAATGTGGGCAAGACGACGGTTTTCAATGTGTTGACCGGCATGCGGCAAAAGGTGGGCAACTATCCCGGAGTTACTGTTGAGAAAAAAACAGGGCGAATGGACGGAGAGGTTCCAATCGAAATCATAGACCTGCCCGGGTCATACAGTCTCAGTCCCAAGTCCTTAGATGAGCGCATTGCCTACGACGTGCTTTCAGGGCATTTAGCCAATGAGCCTCGGCCCGATCTCGTGGTCTGCATTGTCGATGCCAGTAACATGGAGCGTAATCTCTATCTGGTTACCCAAGTATTAGATCTTGGGATACCCGTCATTGTTGCATTGAACATGATGGATGCGGCAGAAGAAGCCGGGTTAAGCATCGATTTGAGCTTGCTTTCTGAAAAATTAGGGGTACCCGTGCTGCCCTTGACGGCTTCAAGAAACGAAGGAATCGGCAAGCTTAAATACCAGATAAGGAGAACTGATTTGTCTCCGGCGCCGGAGCGTATGTGGACATTAATGTCCGCCGTTGAGGTAGAAATACCAGCGCTGATGCAGGTTCTGGCAGATGAAGCGCCCAAAGTACCCGAGCGGCAGCGCTTCATCGAGGTACTACAGTGCCTGACTAGCGATACGATGCTGGACTATTGGACCCGGTGGGCTCCCAAGTTTCAGAAAGAAGTTCAACTCGTTCGAGACCGGCTGTTAGCGAACAAGGTGCCGTATCAGCAGGCCGAAGTCATTGGTCGTTATGGATGGCTAAGCCCACTCGTAGCCCAGGTGGTAACACGCAAAAAAAACATAGGAGATGCGTCGGTTTCAGATAGAATCGATGCGGTGCTGACGCACCGGATTTTTGGTCCTTTGTTCTTTGCGATGATCCTGCTCCTCATATTTCAGGCCGTTTTTTCGTGGGCAACACCATTAATGGACATCATTGAGTCCAGCGTTATCGGATTAGGGGGCGCTATTCGGACCACATTCCCTGCCGGAATGGCCACAGATCTGTTGGTAGATGGGGTAGTCTCCGGCGTAGGAAACGTGGTGGTCTTTTTACCCCAGATTTTGCTCCTGTTTTTCTTTTTAGGTCTGATGGAAGACACGGGTTATATGGCTCGTTCGGCTTTTATCATGGACCGAATAATGAGCCGGGTGGGATTGGGAGGGGGCTCCGTCGTGCCTCTACTCTCGTCCTTTGCCTGCGCCATCCCGGGAATTATGGCCGCGAGAACCCTTGCGAATCCAAAGGATCGACTCATTACCATCATGGTCGCGCCGCTCATGAGTTGTTCGGCCCGTTTACCCGTCTACACCCTATTTATAGCTGCCTTTCTTCCCACCGGCAAGGTGTTGGGGCTCATCACGTTTCAGGGCTTAGCCATGTTTTCTATGTACCTACTGGGTACCGTGATGGCTTTTGTCGCCTCTTTGGTGCTCAAGCGCATCGTGTTCAAAGGTGAATCCTCGTTCTTTGCGATGGAGTTGCCTCCCTACCGGATGCCGCGCTTCAAACAGATTTTTTGGCGCATGATAGATCGCTCAAAAGCTTTCGTAATTCGCGCAGGAAAGATCATTTTTGGCATGTCCATCATTCTGTGGGGCTTGGCTCGGTTTCCGATAACGGATCCCAGCCCAGAAATCGCCGCGTTGCGCATTTCAGCCGACCAAGTATTTGAACAAAAAGTAGACAGCCTTTCGACCCTAGGGGTGGCGTATGCCGCTGCTTCTGAACAGATCGGGATTGAAATGGCCTCCAAATATCGTCACATTGATGCCGCGGAAGCTGGATTTCAGATCGAGCACAGTTTTATCGGTAAGATTGGCCACACGCTCGAACCCGTAATGCGGCCCTTAGGCTTTGATTGGAAACTAAGCGCGGGAATTGTGTCCGCGTTTGCGGCTAGGGAAGTTATTATTTCCGCCTTGGCCACCCTCTATAGCGTCGGAGATGTTGGCGACGACAGCCCGCTGCTTAGAGAAAAACTGAAGGCCGATACCTACCCGAATGGGGATCCGGTCTATACGCCCCTCGTAGCGGTCAGCCTATTGGTTTTCTTCGTTCTAGCGCTTCAGTGTATGAGTACGTTGGCCATTGCAAAACGTGAAACCAACTCGTGGAAATGGCCTGCCGTCATGTGGTTATACATGACGGGATTAGCCTATCTATTTTCGTTGGTCATTTACCAGGGCGGAATGGCTCTCGGGTGGGGCTAGGAAGCCCCTGGGCGACCGGAAGGAGGCTCCCCAGGATCGTCGCTTAGCTGCGCAGCCGTTCACGCGCAGCCTAGCCCTGCTATTAGATGACGCCCGCGTACATCGTTTCAATCAAATCAAGGTAGTGTGCATCGATAACCTTTCTCCTCAGTTTCATAGTGGGCGTCATCATCCCATTTTCGATGGAAAAAGGCTCTAAAATCAGACGAAAGTCTCTGATCTTTTCGTGCGCTGCGGCTTGGCGAGAATACGACTTGAAAAGCTGCGAAAATACCTTTTGCACGTCTTCTGTGGCCAAGATATCTTGTAATTTTACAGCTGGTAAGGCTTGCTCTTTGGCATAGTTTCTGATGACTTCTTCGTCCGGAACTACCAGCGCGGTTAAAAACTCCCTAGCTTCTCCGACAACCATAATCTGATCGATCCAAGGCTCATGTTTGAAGCCTTCTTCGATGGGCCCTGGGTAAATATTTTTACCGCCTGCCGACACAATCATGTGCTTGATCCGGTCGGTAATGACCAGAAATCCGTCATCGAAACGCCCTACATCGCCCGTATGGTACCAGCCGTTGGAGTCAATTGCTTCCTTAGTGGCCGTATCATTGTTCCAATACCCTTTCATGATGTTGGGACCCTTGGCCAATATTTCGCCCGCCTTACAGGTCAAGCTATTTGGGTAGCTATCCCCTATTAACTGCGCAATAATTTCGCCCGAATCTAAATCTTGAATTCCAATAGTCACGCCTGGAATGACGTGTCCGACGGCGCCGTACCTCGGATTGCTGAAAGGAGTGATGGATAAGACGGGCGAAGTTTCGGTCAGGCCGTATCCCTCTACAATGGTGATCCCAGCTGCAAAAAAGAATTCGCCAATGGCTTTTGGTAACGCCGCGCCGCCAGAAACGCCAAATTCAATGCTCCCGCCCAGCTTTTCATGCAATTTAGAAAAGACAAGTTTGTGGGCTAATGCCTTTTTCACCTTCAGCATTGGGCTAGGAGTTCTACCAGATGCTCTAACTGTGTGATACTTCATCCCCACTTCCCGTGCCCAATGAAAAACCTTTTGAGAAGTCGCCGAGCCTTCTTCAACGGATTTCAAAACCGAATTGAAAATCTTCTCATACAGACGCGGGACGGACAGCAGAACGGTTGGTTTGACATCCAAAATGTCCCTTGTCACCGTGTCGACGCTTCGAGCGTAGGATATGATCATGCCGGTCGCAAGCGTTCCCAAATAGCCCCCCAGGCGCTCAAACGAGTGACAAAGGGGTAAAAATGAAAGGTGGCGACCGCCTTTTTCGAACGGAAGGCGTTGAATGGCCGATTTCAGATTTGAGCACAGGTTATCGTGCGTGAGCATGACGCCTTTGGGATTACCGGTCGTTCCGGAGGTGTAGATGATCGCAGACAGGTCGCTGGGCTTGACCGCCGCTTCATTTGCTCGAATGGCATCTCGGAATTCTTCAAAGAGAGTCGCTCCGCTCTCCATAGCCTCATCAAATAAATCAACATACGCGAGGTTTTCGTCCTCATCCTTCGGGGGCACCATGGAAACGATTTTGTTCAAATGGGGGCACAGATCGTAGATCTGAAGGGCCTTCTTAAGCTGAATGCCCGTCGAAACGATAAAAATGCAAGATTGAGAATCATGAATGATATACGATACTTCATTCGACGGAAGGGTCGTGTATAACGACACATTCGTGGCCCCGAGCAGCTGCGTGGCCATATCGGTATAGGCCCATTCTGGTCTATTTTCAGACAAAATAGCCACCCGGTCGCCTGGGCGAACACCCTGAGAATACAGATATCCGGCCATGGCGTTAACCCGAGCCTTGAATGTTTCCCAGGTTACGTCGGTCCACTCCTTGGAGTCCTTGTCCACGTACCGAAGCACTACTTGATTGGTACCTGCGTGGTATTTGACCAGACCGTTAAAAAGCTGGGGTACCGTATTGAAATCAACTAATGTCGGCATAAGTAGAAGCCTAAAGGTGACAAATTAGGATGCTATTGGGCGTCGAGCCCGACAACTTTTTTAATGGAAAAATGCCCATCCTCTTCCATTAACTGAACCAATCCCTGTTTAATGGACCGAATCAGTCCAGGGCCTTCATAGACCAAGCCCGTATAAACTTGAATGAGAGACGCCCCCGCTTTGATCCGCTCATAAGCGTGTTCGGCACTAGCGATGCCGCCTACCCCAATAATGGGGACACGTCCTTCGGTCTTACGATACAAATATTTTACCAAACCGTTGGCCCGTGCCCGAATGGGCTGGCCGCTTAATCCGCCATTTCCGATGGAGTCAATTCGCTGGGCAGACGTAACCAAGCCATCTCGATCAGAAGCGGTGTTGCTGGCTATAAACCCACTAACCCCATGGGCCAGAGATACCAGAATCATCTCATCATAAAAACTGTCCAAAACGAATTTTGACGTGCTCGGGGGCGACATTTTTACCAAAACGGGCACTTTACGGGCTAAAACCGAACGCTCCTTCATGATGGCTTGTAGCAGATCGTCGAGCGAATTGGGATCTTCAAATGTCTTCCCCTCGGAGGTATTGGGGCAGGAAATATTGAGCGCGATATAGTCGGCCCAGGGAGCTACAATTCGAAAACTTTCACAGAAATCGTCGATGGCTGCTTGTCCGTTGATCGACGCGTCGTGGGTTTTGACAATGTTAATCCCAATCGGGAACGCGTTTTGACCCGAATAACGGCGCAATCGTGGCTCAATGGCGGCCGCACCGGCATTGTTGAGGCCCATTCGATTGATGAGCGCCTCGTCTTCTGGTAGCCTAAAAGCCCGGGGACGTTTATTTCCTTTGCACTTCCGAGCGCTAATGGAGCCGACCTCGACAAATCCGCACCCGGCCTTTTTGAAAAAAGGGATCAGTCGCGCGTTTTTGTCAAACCCGGCGGCTAGACCCACCGGATTTGGGAATGTTTTCCCTAGAATTTCCTGATGCAAACTCGGGTGCGCGAATTCAAACATCGAATCCAATAAGAACGGAGTGGTTCTTTGGGCGATTCGTGCTGCAGTCGTTGCAACCCCGTGGGCTCCTTCGGCGCTCAGTAAGAACAACAGGGATCGGATTTTTGAATACATCGCAGCAGAAATTCTTAGGCACTTGAAGCCTTAAGATACGTCATACCGCGTCGCGTCGCCTACCACCCAGGTACTAACTGGAACCCAAAGTGTGCACCTTTTACAGGGCGTTGAAAAGGCCGTGCATAGAATATTTCCAATACGGTATATCCAAACATATTAAACCTCGTCGAAACGCCTGCGCTAAATACAGGAATTCGATCCGCCGTAGCTTTGGTTTCCCATCGTAGATCGGGTGCTTCATCGGCCGTCCAAGAAACGCCGCCGTCCGCGAAGAAGGACACTTCAGTGGGCAGATACGGGAAATTGATCAAGCCGTACGACTCCGATCCAAAAAGCGGAACTCGAATCTCGACGCTGGCTAAACCAAGCCTCGTACCGAGTAGGCGTTCTTGCTCTGCACAGGCTCTACCGCCGGCAGTAGGCGTGCATTCATCCGGATTGTCGAAGGAAGTAAAACTATACCCACGCACAAACCCGATACTATTGGCATACCCTAGATATTCCTGAGTAAAGAGCGAATTGTCCTGCTGTTTCGCCCCATAGTTTCCGACGTGCAGACCGCGGAATGCCAGCGTCAGGCTGTGAATCTGAAAATACTTACGGTAATCAGCTTGGATGCGCAAATAGGTTTGGGATCCCACAAATGGAGCTATTTCGAACCGAGAACGCCCACCCCGAATGGGGGAAGTGAAGCCGAAGAAAGAGTAATCGGATACGAGGGCCAATCCCGCTTTCGCAAAATAAACGGCGTCAGGTTCCTGAGAATTGAGGTCTGTTCTAACCCTTCGAACACCAAGCGTGCTGTAATAAAAAGTGTCTACTTCATAGTCGAATCCGTAACGGATAAATCCACCAGAAGCTTCAATTCTCCGAGTAGCGGTGAATGGATACGAAGCAATACCCTCGGCATTATCTACATAAATTCGATACCGGTACTGATTGATGACCTGCGACGGAAGACCGGTTTCTTGGTCATATCGCGGCTGATCCCACTGCGAAGCACCGTAAACAATGGGAGTATGCCCCGCAAAGCCGCCCCAGTTAAATCGATTTTTCCGATTTAAATAGGCAACCTGAGCCCCAATGTCTTTAAAGGTGCCATTGGCCTGAGCCACGACAGTCAGATTCTGATTCCCAAGCATATCACTAAAAAAGAATCCGACACCGCCTGAGACCCCTGAACCATACATGCCGCCCGCTGAAACGCCAACTGTAGGTGGAGCCACAAAATCGAGCTTTAAGCGAGGGCTATACACCTCCGTCATATAATCTTGATCGGGAGGAAGTCCGGTCAATGGGTCGGAGAGGTAGTTTCCGACAAGTCCTTCATCTTGGCCCCGATAGGGAGGTAAAACGGCGGCCATAGGGCGCCCAGAGGTTTCGCCTATTTGTACTGGGGTACCTTCGAGCTGGTCGCTTTCACGGGCGTAAACCGTGTATTCAGAGTTGCTAAAGACCGAAAACATCATGCGGCCACTCTGAGCGGCCACCGTCATCGCTGGCGACAACGCCGTGATACCCGAAATCCCGGTCCGTTGATTGGTAATCTTGAAAATATCTTCCGACGCTAAGTCCATGCGGTACACGTCCTTAAAGCCATCATAATTCGAGATGAAGTACAAATTACGGCCATCCGGAGAAAACTGTGGGTTATGATGTGCTCCGTCAAAAGGCTTGATTACTCTGATTTCTAGAGACTCAATATCAATAATGGCCAAGCGCTCCTGGCTGTATTCTAACGTCTGGAAATCGGTACCACCGTCCCCTCTGTCCGTCGTGAACGCGAGCGACTTGCCGTCGGGCGCCCAAGCAGGTTGAAGATCGGCGTACCGATCACTGGTCAGTTGGCGAACGTCGCCCGATTCCATATTCAACAAATATAGATCGCTTATACCGCCGTCCATGCCGGAGAATGCGAGGTGAATACCATCAGGTGACCAGGCCAAGTTGGTAATGGCCGTCACGCCGTCAACCGAAAAACGCTTCTTTACCGACCCTTTGGTCCAGTCTAGAATAGAAATCTCGTTGTCGCCTTCGACAAAGGTTATGAATGCAAAATCGCGACCATCAGGCGACCAGGATCCGGCAGAAGCTATAAACCGGATGGCATCAAAATGGGCATCTCGATTACCACTTTTCAACTTTCGAATGATCTCTCCCGTGTTAGCATCCGCGATAAAGAGATTGATTTCAAACAGGTCTTTTTCTGACAAAAAGGCGACATACTGGCCGTCAGGACTCAGTACCGGAGCAAGGTTCATTTTTCCGCCTTCCAAGTCCTTGGCTAGGACTCGGCGTCCGGATACTTCGGCACTATCCCGATCCACTGTGAGCGGTAGGTAGGTGTCCTTAACCGTTTGGATCCATTCCGTGGACAGTGAATCGCTGGTGATCCCAAGGGTGTAGACAAAGGCGGAATCCACACCCACTTGACCCGATAATTTAAAGAGGTTAGCAACCGCCGAATCGCCATATTTTCCTCCGATATATGCCAAATAAGCCTGGCCATACCGATAGGGGAAATAGCTCATGTCTTTGGTTATTTTTTCAATCGTCGGAAGATCGTCCCTCAACGCTGCGTCTCGCATCCACATAGCGGTATGAGGGTCAAACCGGCCAACAGAAAAGTATTCAGCCATTCCTTCTGTCATCCAGAGAGGTACGAATTCAAAAGCAAAACGCATGGAATCCGTCTTAGATAGGGCAATATCATACTGGAACGAGTGGACTAGCTCATGTCCCAATACGTGATCGGTGTCTTTGTAACTACCCGTTAAAGGCATGATTACGCGTTCCTTGAGGCTTTCTGTAACTCCTCCCGTGCCCTCGCCCAGTGAGCCATTTATGGCATTTGTCTGGTGAAAATCGGCATCATTGGCATATAAAATGATCGGCTTACGTTTGTAAAACTCGCGCAAAAAGGTACGAGAATGCCTTTGGTACCAGCGTTCAGCCATGCGTGCGGCATCCGAAACGGCCTCGGCTTCCTCTGGATAGAAGAAGACCTCAAAATGGTCCGTTTTGAACGATTGGAAATCGAATTTATCGTACTGGACTTTATTTCGCCCAAAATATTGTGCCGAAGCTTGTCGGGGGAATAGTCCAATTCCAAGAGTAAAAACCGCCAGCAAACAGGCACGAAGTGCACATCGAAAGAATGTATTCATAAAATCCTTTGTTCTCGAAGAGATTGCTGGCGAGTGGAGGGCTTTCTCTTCCTTGTCTTTAACGGGGTATGCAAGCATTCCGGCTACTTCGCAAAATACAGCGTAAACAACGATAGATCTATCCTATTTGCGCGGTTTCGAAGTCCCAGTAGCTTTCTACAGGCTAAGGGTCGCAAATAAATCCACCAAAAACGCCGATTTTACCTCCAATGGTAGTGAATAGAAACTGATTTGCAAGATCGGCTCGATGAACGGAACACGCGTGCCTTTCATTCGATTCTATACCACCTGCCGTCAAGGTAGGCACGGAATTCGTTGCTCACTTTTCAACTTTGACAAATTGTATGGATGAGGGCCGCTCACGCGTTCGCATTTTTTCAGCCATCGTGCTCATCATTTTGGGTACGCTCACGTTGCGGTTGGGGAAAATGCAATTGGTAGACAGTCAGTCCCACACCGGTCAGTCTGAAAACAATTCCATGCGCGAGCACCGTGTCCAAGCTCCAAGAGGACGCTTTTTCGATCGAAATGGGGTGTTGCTTGTAGAAAACGTACCTGCTTATACGCTGTATGTGACTCCCAATTATTTTGACGATGCGACCATTCCGCTGCTGGCCGAGCTATTAAGTGTGTCCGATTCCACCGTTGCCCGTCAGATTCAGTTAGCGCGCAAGCATAGTGTGTTCAAAAGGAGCATCGTTCAAAGCAATCTCACGCTCGCTGAGCTCGGGCGGGTTCTTGAACAACGGCACGTTCTAAGCGGAATCGATTACGACATTACGCAAAAAAGGACCTATACGACCCCGGCGCATATGACCCATGCACTCGGTTATGTACGCGAAATTACCAGTTCAAGGTTGGATGCAAGAACGGACGATCAGTACAGACGTGGAGATCCTATCGGTCAGAGCGGACTGGAGCTGGAATACGAGCCGTATGTTCGGGGACAAATAGGGGCCGACTATAAAATGGTCAATATTAGAGGCCAGGTAGTTGACGATTACCTTCGTGGTAAGATGAACAAGGCGCCCGTCAATGGTTTGGACCTGACCCTGACCATCGATGCCGGCCTCCAGGCATTGGCCGAATCGCTATTTGTCAATAAGAGAGGTGGGGTGGTGGCCATTGATCCCAATACGGGCGAAGTCCTTGCCATGCATAGTCCCCCTGAC
>CALEEY010000306.1 GCA_937877085.1 uncultured Bacteroidota bacterium | reverse complement strand
ATCCGCAGCAAATCGAGAGGCAGCCGTTCCTTCCGTTACGGCAATGCCGACATGGGCGGATTGCAATGCTCCAGAATCATTTACGCCATCCCCAATCATAGCCACAATTTGACCTTGAGCAATCAGCGTCGCTATGAGTTCTTTTTTCATGGTAGGGCTCTGATTTCCCAAACAATTCTGTGGCTCAATTCCGACGACACCGCCAACAATGGACGCTGTATCCTGACTGTCTCCGGTACACAAAATGACCTGTTTGCCAGATTCTTTGATGAGCTGAACTAGGGAGTGCGCTTTGGGCCGAAGGGGGTCCGCGATGGCGACCACACAAACGGCTCGTCCTTCAAGCTCAATGCCAATGACAATGTGACCGGATCCAATCAGTCGCTCGGCGTGCGCTTGAAGAACGCTCGATTGAAGGGAAATCCACTGGAGGCTGCCTATTCGAATGGTAGCGTCTTTTCTGGCGCCTGTTGTAGCCCCGCCGTCAACGGTTTCATCCAACGATTCTCTGCTAATGAACCCTTCAATTCCTTGGCTAGGGACGTGGGCAACGTTGCGGACTTTGGGTAAGACCCGGCCGTCCGACCAACGGTGAAACGCCCGGCCAATGGGATGGATACTGTTCGCTTCCAGCGCTGCAGCGGCTCTCATAATCCGTTCGACCTCAGCGTCCGTACCCGTCCCAATGATCTCGGTAATGGTCATGCTACCGCTAGTGAGCGTGCCTGTTTTGTCTAGAACAACAGTTGAGGCAGCCTTAAGCCATTCAAAAACAGCATCTTTTTTGATGAAAACACCCATCTTGGCGGCCCGCCCGGAGCCCACAGCTAACGCCAGCGGAGCCGCCATTCCAAGGGCGCATGGACAGGTAATGACGAGCAGCGAAACGACGATTGGAGCCATCCTTGAAGGCTCAACCCACCACCAATAGCACGCGGACGCAAACGCGAGCGATAGGACCGTAATCGTAAACCAACCGCCCACAACAGTGGTCCAGTTGACCGTTGTATGGCTGTTCTCGAAGTCGTTTGTAACCCAGGAAAGGAGTTTTCCTACGCTGGTATGAGATCCTATAGATGATACTTGAATTTGGATTTCATCCGTCTCGTTAGTGGTTCCAGCAAAAACGAGCTGCCCTGGCACTTTCCGGATAGGGAGGGACTCTCCGGTTAGAACGGACGCGTTAATAAGCGAGCTCCCGGTAAGCACGACTCCGTCAACGGGGATGAGTTCACCGGGTTTGACCATAACAACGTCGTTTGAAGCCAGACTATCCGTTCGAATGGCGGCCCACGCTCCCGAAACATCCCTTCTGCGAGCCATGGTCGGTAGAATCGCTAGGAGCTGCTCGGTCGAGTTGCCGGCCTTGCGGCGTGCTCGTAGTTGCAACCATCTTGCGGTTAATAGGGCGGCTATCAGGATGGAAATCGAATCGAACCAGACGTCTCCAGGTCCCATGGCTGTGGACCAAGCACTCGAGACAAAACCGACAAGGATGCCCAACGATATGGGTAGGTCCATATGCAGGTTGCGAACGCTCCTTTGCCGAAAGGAAAGTAAAAGAGATTGAAACGCTTTTTGAAAGAAAACGCTTCCCCCGATGACTATGACAGGGATGGTAAGAGCCAAAGAGACCCATCGAGAGGCCTCAAATAAGTGGGTCGTATCGCGATCAAGCCCGGCGTACTCGGCGAACGCAAGAAGCATGATGTTACCAGCCAAAGCCCAGCAAATTCCCATTCGGATCAAAAGTCGGCGCTCTTCCCTCGTCTCAGGCGCCTCCACTCCTTCAATTCGCGGCAGAACGCCGTACCCGTACTTGTTCAACCACCGTGCGATTGCCGATAGTTGTACGGTATCGGGATTCCATTCGAGTGAAAGTCGGCCTTTGGGCAGGTTTAGCTGGGCAAATCGTATTCCGTTTAGCTCTTTTGGGAGTTGCTCAATAAGCCAAACGCAGGCGGCGCAATGAACGCCGTCTACAAATAACTGGGTTCTTACATACCCGTCAGATGACGTCGTCGTGTGTTTCTCGGCAAAAACCTCGGAGTCCAGTTCGAGCATTAAGGGCTCATTTGCCGAAGATAAGGGCCGTTTGCCGGTAGGAAGCGCACTCGCTGAGCGTCGCAAACGGTAATAAGATTCGCCTAAAGCGTTCTGATGTAGGATGGCATAGACGGATTCACAACCGTTACAGCAAAAGGACGGTACCGACTGCTGCCGATAGTTGGGTACCGGAAGCCCACAATGTGCACACTCCGAGGAACCTAAAGTAAGCGTTGGATCCGAGTCAGTAGTAGGCATCGGGTCACAGATCCTTACGTATGGTCACTTCTAGGTCAGTATCACCCGTACGTATGGAAAAGGTGAAATCCCATAAACCTGCGTCAGTGGCCTCTTGTACAAACGTGTAAGACGAATCCGAAGGGACAAAGGAGAGTGGTAATCCGCTAATGAGTTCAGAGGTGTGGGGTCTGGAAAGAGATACCGTTCCCGTTAAAAATGGAATACGCGCTTGTTCAGAATCGAGCAAAATAAATGTGCCAACAGAATCTTTGATGGAGAGTTGAGGCGTCCAGTTACGAGCCTTTATGGCTCCTTGAACAGCGTTTAGCGAGTCCCATTGCACCGCTTTTTGATAATAGGAATCCACCACCTTAGGGCCTCCATCAGACTTCGAGACCATTACAAACGCCGTCATCGTGACGACACTGCTGAGAAGCAATCCGACCACGGCGAGTGGCCACATTAAGCCTTTGTCTTTAAATCCGCCCATGGTTTATCGTGTCATAATTTTTAAGATGCCGTCTTGCGAGGCCTAATCGCGCCGCTAAAGGTGCTAAATTCTGCTACGCCTGCAGGCTATTTATCCGAATCTGGGCCTAGCAGAAGAAATGAGGGCTCTTCGATTAGGCCGTCCGAAAACGATAGTTTGAAGGTGCCTTCGACACTGGTCGATGAAAAAGCTTCCCGGGGAATGACAACCCAGACTTCAATTCTTTTCATTTCCCCAGGTTGAAGTTCGACGGGTGAAGCCCCAATAATTCGCATCTCGGTGCCGATAGGTGCGAGCGGGGTAATGTCAAAAGTTGAAGAGCTTTCAGTCTGGTTTCTAACCCGAAAGCGAAGTCTATTTGCAATGCGACCATCTTGTAACTCGGCAAATGGCTCACCTACGGCTCTTCCTATGTTAATGTCGTACGCTTCCCGAGTGGCTAAAACCATGGAAAAGGACGAAAAAATGAGCACAATGAGGATGCCGTAAATGACAGATCTCGGTCGTAAGACTCTCGTTTTGACCCCTTGTAGCTGGTTTTCTGAAGTGTAGCGAATTAAACCCCTAGGCTTGGAGATCCTGTCCATAATGTGATCGCAGGCATCGATACATTGGGTGCACGCGACACATTCCATTTGCAATCCATCCCGGATATCAATTCCTGTTGGGCACGTGCGAACACACGCTAAACAGTCGATACAATCGCCTTGCGCTTCAATTTTTCCACTCGACTCTTCATCCAGGCTTTTTTTGGACCGTTTAGAACGAGGTTCACCCCGTGTAGGATCGTACGAAACAATTAAGGAGTCCTTATCCAGCATAATGGACTGCATACGGGCATAAGGGCACGCAATAGTGCACATTTGCTCTCTGAAATAGGCAAAGTCGAACCACACAAGACCGGTTACTAGGGTGGTAAGCAGGAAGAATCCCCAGTTCTCAGCGGGAGGTCCTTGAAGCCATTCTAAGAGCGTTGACCAACCCACGAAGTAAGCGATAAACGTGTGAGAAAGCAGCACCGAAATAATCAAAAAAGCCAACTGTTTCACTCCGTAACCGACCACTCTTTCTGGCGTCCGAGGCCCTTCGTTCCGGCGCTTTCTGACATGCTCGGGGCCTTCAATCAACCTTTCTAGGGGTCTGAATACGAATTCCAAATACACGGTTTGTGGGCAAGTCCATCCACACCACACGCGTCCTAACAACGCGGTAATGAGGACGATGGTCAGCATGATCCCCACCATCAAAATCATCAGCAACAGCGTGTCGGTGGGATAAAACATCAGGCCAAAAAGGGCAAATTCGCGGTGCACAAAATCGAGCATGACCGCCGGACGCCCACCGATCTGAAGGATGGGCAACGCGAGGTACATGACGACAAGCCCCCATCCTAAAATCCGCCTACGGAAAAGAAAGCGTCCCTTACTTTCTGTGGGATACATCCACTTCCTCTTACCATCACTTCGAAGTGTGGTCAGCACCTCATACGGTGAGGTGTCAATTTCTGTAGGTTCAAAGGTGCTTTTTTCAGCCATTCGGGGTTACTAACTCTCCTTGAGCGGGCTTAGCGCCCGGCGGATTGGAACCATGAATAGAGCGAATGAAAGAAACCAATTGCATCCGTTGTTCGACGCTTAGAACAGCACCCCATGGAGTCATCCCTTTTTCTAACACACCTTCTGTTATAACGTGAAATAGATCTTGGTGAGTCCCCCCATGAATCCAGTAGTCGTCTGTAAGGTTTGGGCCAATAAGTCCTTCCGCCAAGGCCCCATGGCACATTGCGCAATTCGTCGTGAAGATGGCAGCCCCAGCTTCAATGTGCTCGGCTACTCCAATATAGGCGGCAATAGCCTCGCTGGTAACCTCTGCCACGGGATTGGCCGTTTCATAGGCCGTTCGTAGCTCAGCTAACTCCATTTGATCGTTGGCCAAGTCATCTTCGTAGCTATTAATGAAACCCATTTGGTGTACGCCTATAACGTAAATAGGAGCCCAAACAATACAGGCTACAAAAACCCATACCCACCAACCGGGCATCGGGTTGTCGAATTCCTCGATTCCGTCATAATTGTGATTGCTCAGAAGCAAATCTTCAGAGGTAGGATCGATTGGATTTGAGTCTTGATTTTGCATAACAGGGAGGGGTCAATGCTGTTTAGGATGGAATTCAACTGGTTCGTCGACCGGTAAATTTTTGAGCTCCTCCCGGTCTTTCTTTTTCATAGTGAACACTCTGACTAGAATGAGAGCAAAAGCAAAAAGGAAGGCAAACAGACCTATGTAAGCCAAATACCCCGATTCCATAGCTCGAACAACTTCTTTCATCATGTGGATTGACCCTTTGCGCCTTGCATTCTAGTTAGTGCGTTCTATTTAGTCGCTTTTTTTAGATCCGTTCCTAGCCGTTGGAGATACGCGACCATCGCTATTATTTCCTTTTCTGCTAAGTCGCTCGGTCCTCCGTTGGCAGATATATTGCGCGCCAAATTCTGAGCCTGAGCCTCGGCATCGGCTGCCGCCCCTTGAATTTCTTCGTCGGTATACGGCGTTCCAAGTCGTTGAAGCCCCTTCATTTTTCGCTCAAGGGAGTTCAAATTTAAAGGCCGAGACAACAGCCAATAGTAAGGAGGCATAATAGAGTTGGGGCTGGTAGATCGTGGGTCTTCCATGTGACGAACATGCCACAAATCTGGATATTTGCCGCCAACCCGAGCTAAGTCCGGTCCGGTCCGCTTGGAACCCCACAGAAATGGGCGATCATAGACCGATTCTCCAGGTTTTGAATAGTCTCCGTAACGCTCTAGCTCATCGCGAAAAGGACGTATCATTTGAGAATGACAGTTTACACATCCTTCCCTGATGTATAAATCTCGGCCCGTCAACTCCAATGGCGTGTAAGGCGTGACGCTCGAGATGACAGGGATATTTCCTTCCATCAGCACCAAGGGCAAAAACTCCACGGTGCCCCCCACCAATACGGCTAATACGGTTAAAATGGTGAACACCAAGGGCCATCCTTCAATCGTGCGATGTCTGCCATTGGTCTCAATAAACTTGCTCATGTGAATCTAGGTTTAAATAGCGATGAGTAGGCGTTCTATAAAGCAACGGTAATTGCAGCATCCGTTGGCTTTTCTGGAGCTCTTCGAATAGTCATAATCATGTTCACGCCGAGCATCCCCATTCCAGTCAAATAAAGGAGGCCTCCAACTAAACGAACCCAATACATCGGAATGATTTGGATGACGGTTTCCATGAAGTCAGGATATACTAATCTGCCAGCATCGTCAAACGCGCGCCACATGAGTCCTTGCGTTACACCAGCCGAATAAAGTGCCATCACGTATAACAACATTCCAATGGTACCGACCCAAAAGTGGGTGTTGGCCAGACGCGGGCTCCAAAGCTTGGTGTTCCATAGTCGGGGTAGGAGCCAATAAATCATACCAAAGGTCATAAACCCGTTCCACCCCAAGGCACCTGCGTGTGCGTGGCCAACCGTCCAATCGGTGTAGTGCGACAATGCATTGACGGTTTTAACGGACAATAAGGGCCCTTCAAACGTCGACATTCCATAAAACGTGATCCCAATCACGTACATTTTCAATACTACACTATCACGCAGTTTATGCCACGCTCCTCGGAGCGTAAATAAGCCATTAATCATGCCACCCCAGCTCGGCATCCAAAGCATGATCGAAAACACCATTCCAAGGGTAACCGCCCACTCCGGAACGGCCGTATAGGCCAAATGGTGCGGTCCAGCCCAGATGTACAAAAACACGATGCTCCAAAAGTGGACAATCGACAGGCGGTAGGAAAAAACGGGTCTTTCAGCAGCCTTGGGTAAGAAATAGTACATCAACCCCAAAAATGGGGTCGTCAAGAAAAACGCAACGGCATTGTGTCCGTACCACCACTGCACAAAGGCATCCTGAACTCCAGCAAAAATCGGGTAAGATTTAAATAATCCTACGGGAATCGCAAGGCTGTTACCAATATGGAGTACCGCCACTGTAACGATGGTAGCTATGTAAAACCATAGCGCCACGTACATATGTTTTTCGCGCCGAATTTTAAGCGTCAGGAAGAAGTTTACGGCGAATATGACCCAAATGATGGCAATTAAAATGTCCACGGGCCATTCGAGTTCGGCATATTCCTTACCCGTTGTAAACCCTAAGGGGAGCGTGATGGCCGCCGATACAATGATGAACTGCCAGCCCCAAAAATGAATACGGCTCATGACATCGCTGAACATGCGAGTTTTGGTGAGCCGCTGGGTTGAGTAATAAATGGCTCCAAAAATGGCGTTTCCTGCGAATGCGAAAATCACCGCATTAGTGTGGAGCGGTCGAAGCCTTCCAAAGGACAAGTATTGACCTAAATTGGCTTGCCAAAAGGGAAGTTGCAGAGCAATTAAAGCTCCAACCAACATTCCAACAAATCCCCAAATGGCCGTGGCAATAATGAAGTAGCGAACGACCTGATCATCGTAGCGAACAATTTGATGGCCCATCGGAGCCGTCATTGTCCCAGCATCGGATGAATTTTCTCCTGTACTTATGGTCGACTTTTCCATAAACGGTGAATTTGTGGGTGTGTAGTGTATAACGAATTTCGGGTACGAATCGCCAAAGATCGGAAGCCAAATCAGCAAATGCACCGGGGTAAACAGAAAATGTGCCTCAAAATTGAAAAACAAGGGAATCCCCTACAAAATGCTTGGTGCAATCCCTTCTTTGGGGGCTTTTTGGTGTAGTGATAACCCTTACAGCTTCAGATTACCTGTCCCGTCAGGTGGTAGATCAATCACCTCTCACGTGACTAAAGGCTTCGTACGTAATCTCGTTCAAGGCCCAAGTAAAAGTTTATGGGCCGGCAAATATTTTTAGTCCCATCAAATGTCCTCGGCCCAAATAAATGTTTTAGGCCCATTAAAAATGTTCTAGGCCCAATCAAAATGGGCGCTGGAAACTGGTCCAAATGGAAATCAAGGACAGGAAAAGAGTATTCTTAGTCGACGATCATCCGCTGATGCGGAAGGGCCTACGAATGCTCATCGAAACAGAACAAGACCTCCATGTGTGTGGTGAAGCGTGCTCCGCGGAAGAGGCTATCGAAAAAATGCTGGATTCCAAACCCAGTTTGGTAATAATCGATATTTCCTTGCCGGGAATGAGCGGCATAGACCTCATAAAACACTTCCAGCATGTGGCAAACAGGCCCCAATTCATGGTGTTCTCTAGACACGATGAGTCGCTTTACGCGGAACGTGCCATTCGTGCCGGTGCCAAGGGCTACGTCATGAAATCGGAGGAACCGATGTCGGTTTTAAAAGCCATTCGACGCATAGATGCTGGAGCCATTTACGTTTCATCAGCCATCAATGAAAGGTTGCTGCAAAGTCTCGCCAGCAATCACCAAGCAGTTCACGATTCACCTCTAGAGATCCTTTCCGATCGGGAATTAGAAGTCTTCGAAATGACGGGAAAAGGATTAGGGACCAGGATTATTGCAGAAACGCTGGACCTTTCTATCAAGACGATTGAATCGTATCGAGCGCGTATTAAGTCAAAACTAAACCTTGTCAATGCTTCAGAATTGATGCAGCATGCGGTTCAGTGGGTCGAAAACGAACGACTACTTCATTGATCAACCGGTCGGGCGCTTAACAACTTCGAGGAGTTCAACAGTGAAAAACAATACCGCATACGGTGGGATGACCCCTGGGCTCCCATAGGCACCGTATCCATAAATCGGAGGGATAGTAAGTTCACGTTTTCCGCCAACCTTCATTCCTTGTAGACCGATGTCCCAGCCTGGAATGACGGACCCTGTTCCGAGCGTAAATAAGAAATTACCAGCCTGGACGGTAGAGGCGTCAAAGACATTCCCATCTCTGTTCGACAATTGGCCGATATAGCTTACCACCAAAACATCTCCAAGCTCAGCCACAAGACCATCGCCGGGAGTAACATCCTGCGTGATGACTTCGTCAAAAACGTCCAATAATTTGACTTCGTAGACCACATCTGTATTGCCCGGAACCGCGCATTCTCCGCTGGAAAAACACTGGCCATTTTTGCCAAAAGCCAAATGAGATGGGATTTCCAGTTTTCGTGTTCCGCCTACCCGCATGTCTCTTAGTCCAGAATCCCAACCCTGTATAACCTGACGGACTCCAAACGTGAAAATAAAGGGTTCACCTTTTTCATCGGTAGAATCAAAAATAGTACCGTCGGTGAACCGACCGACATATTCGACCACCAGGGTCTGTCCGGCTTTTATGGCGATACCCGTTCCAACTTCCAAATCAGTGACCACTACCTCCTCGTCAGAACCTGAGTTTGAATCACACGCAGCTACTGAAAGCGATAACAGAAGAAGAAATACTAGAGAGATACGTCGCATGGAAATCATTTTGCTTTGAAAACTATAAACCCTCAGAACCAGAGAGTCAGTTGAAATGGGATCAACGATGTTTTTTAGGAATGGTTCGATCTAAAAGAGGGCAGAAGGGAGGGCACAAAAAAAGCGGGGCCGTCCTTCGGATCGGCCCCGCTTTCTACGCCTCACAATCGAATTAGGCCGATTGAATGCGTTTAAGTGCTTCAATATTTGTCCGTACATCGTCTGACGAATGTTGCATTAGCGCCATTTCGTCTGCTGTAAGGTCAATTTTGACAATTTCTTCCACTCCGTTTTTGCCTAAACGAGTCGGGGCTCCAACAAAAATTCCTTGCTGTCCGAACTCACCATTTAACCAGACCGCACATGGCAGCACGCGACCTGAGTCTTTGACGATTGCTTCAACCATTTCAGCAGCAGCTGCGCCAGGGGCATACCAAGCAGATGTGCCCATTAGTTTCACTATTTCGCCTCCTCCAAACTTTGTGCGCTCAACAATGGCGTTGATCTTTTCCGCAGGCATGAGTTCTGGAAGCGGAATTCCGGCGACCGTAGTAAACCGTGGTAGGGGAACCATGGTGTCTCCGTGTCCGCCCATCAACAAAGCGTTGATATCTCTTACAGATACTCCTAGTTCGGCAGAAATAAAGGCACGGTATCTAGCGGTATCCAAAACCCCCGCCATTCCCATAACTCTATTGGACGGGAATCCACTGGCCATATAGGCTACGTAGGTCATTACGTCCAAAGGGTTTGAAACGACGATAATGATCGCATTTGGACTGTGAGCAGCAAATTGTTGGGTCACGGACTGCACGATCGAGGCATTTTTACCCAACAAATCGTCTCGGCTCATTCCTGGCTTACGAGCGAGGCCGGCCGTGATAACGCAAATGTCCGAATTTGCAGTGTCGGCATAATCGTTCGTGCCAACAATGCGGGTATCGAATAGATGGATTGGTGCAGACTGAGCCATATCCAAGGCTTTGCCTTGGGGCAATCCGTCGACGATATCGATAAGGACGACTTGTTCGACCATATCTTTCCGAGCAACGCATTCCGCTACGGTTGCTCCAACGTTTCCGGCTCCGATAACGGTAACTTTCATTTGAGTAAGGAGATTGACTGTGGAAAAAATAGAATGTCGCTAACCTACGGCGATCCTTTTTCCGGATTGTTGATACTCCTTTAATCTGTCGCCAATATTTTGCAAAATCGACACGGAAGTAGAGGTAATAATCATTTTTTTTAAGAACTCGATTAGTAGAAGATTTTCGGACCTGACGTCCGTATTATCGAGCACGGCCTTTGCTTCGCATCAACAAATCGAAACGAACCTTCCCATCATGAATCGATTACTAGCTGCCATTCTTTTCCTTTTTAGTTCCGTTTCTTGCAATTCATTGCAATCTGGAGGGCATCTTGCCTCCAGTGGGAAGCTGCCGCAAAACGTCATATTCTTCATATCTGACGGATGTGGACCAGCAAGTTTTGGATTGGCGCGGGAGTTTCAAAAATCGATCGGCGGAGAACCGACCCTCTTTTTAGATACCTACAATAAAGGGTCTGTCGCAACGTTTTCAGCGAACGCTAAAATAACAGATTCTGCAGCCAGTGCGACGGCTTACGCATGCGCTATAAAGACCTATAATGGCGCCATTGGAATGGACATCAATCGACAGCCTGTAGAAACGGTCTTAGAAGCGGCTGAGAAGGCCGGATATCAGACGGCCTTGATTTCAACGGCGCGAATCACGCACGCCACGCCGGCATCCTTTTCGAGTCACGTGGTCGATCGAAATATGGAAGCTGAAATTGGATCTCAACAAATTGTAAAGGGAATTGAAATCCTGATGGGCGGAGGGCGGAGCTTTTTCTTGCCAACCGAGCAAGGCGGATTACGCAAAGATGGCCGAAACTTATTTGATGAAGCCGGAAAACTTGGATACCAACAAGCTTCGACCACTGCTGAGTTAATGGCTGCCACGCAGCTACCGCTTTTAGCCCTTTTTACGCCGGGATATATGGCCTATGAAATTGACCGTGATCCTAAGAAAGAGCCATCACTGGCTGAAATGACAGTAAAAGCCTTGGAATTGCTTTCAAATTCCGATAAGCCCTTTTTCATCATGATTGAGGCCGGCAGAATTGACCACGCGGGTCATTCGAACGATACAGCAGCGCACATACACGACGTTTTGGCATACGACGACGCCATGAGGGCCGCTGTCGAATTTGCGAAAAAGGACAAGAAAACACTCGTCATGGGTACGTCTGACCATGAGACCGGTGGTTTGTCTTTGGGCGCTCAGTGGGGCCCGCTATCCGGCTACACCTATGACCCTTTGCGCCTTCAACATGTGAATTCATCCATTGAAAAGTTCTTGGCGGACGCAGCGTTTACGAAAGGCGCCACCGATCAAGACGCTTCCAATTGGATTGAACAAGAGGCAGACAAGCGATTTGGTCTACGTTCCCAACCGTTCCAAACGGCCGTTAAAAAGATTACCCAATACCGAAAGGTAGCCGGCGATTCCACCGCTTTTAGCCACCTCCGCATTATGCTGGTCGACTCGACCGCTCGCATGGCACGCGTGGGTTGGTCAACGAGTAACCACACGTCCGTAGATGTGCCCGTTTTTGCCTATGGGCCAGGATCCGATCTGTTTTATGGTACCATGGATAATACCGCAGTGGGAACGGCCATCTTTAAGGCGCTTGGCCTAAAGTAGGTCAAATGAGTGGCTCGGCTTTAGCACGTGCATTCGGCGCCGATACTCCGACAGGAAGAACCACAAACTGCCGTCGGATCATGAAACTTTATTCGAAAACACCTCTACTTAAGGGGCAAGAAACTGGGAATGAGCGTAGCCACGTACTCTCTCACGAACTGCGAACTCCGTTGGCAGTGATCGGTGGTTATGCCCAAGTATTGCGCGAAGAAGTCGATCCTAAACTGCAGGATTTAGTGGTACCTATTCTAGAGAACGTGGACCGCTTGAATCATGTGATTAATGCCTTGTTGACTTGGGATTCGGCCGATACAGAAAGCGCTCCAACGTCAGCGAATTGCGATGTCATAGCCCTCGTGAAAGAAGTCGCCGAAGGTTTGAATCCGATGGCTCTTGCCAAATCTATTGTTTTAGAAGTTACGGGTCCGGAGTCGCGTCTCGCGTCGTATTCCTCTACTGAGCGGATTCGTTCCGTTACATCAGAACTTATTCGAAACGCTATCAAGTTTTCGGAGAATGGTCGCATTCAAGTGCGCGTTTCGGCCTCTCAAACCACTGTTTCCTTACAGGTAATAGACGAAGGTATCGGTCTAAAAGGGGAGAGCAAACGCTTGTTTGATCCTTTTGTACAGGGCTCCAGCGGATTGAATCGCAGATTTGATGGATTGGGCCTTGGATTAACCTTAGCCCAGAAAAAAGCGAAGGAAATTTCCGGATTGATAAAGCTGGAAAACGGACATAAGAAGGGGGCTATCGCTACCTTTTCCTTTCCCAGATTTGCACAGTCGTCCAGCAACCAGATGCGTCGCAACCTGGCAGCCTAGCCCGCCCAAAGACTAGAAACATAGAAAAGGAGGCCCGCCGATTCTTTTCTTGAGCACTTCTCTTTGACCCGTTGAGCCCGAAGGAATCACTTCACTCAAACGAGAGTAATGTTGGGGAATCTTTTATGGACCCATGCGCGCTCTCCAACAGCTCCTTTCGCCAAGCCAATCGTTAGTTGTAACGGATACCGAAACAACCGGTCTGCACGCTCGCGCCCACCGCATTATTGAGATTGCCGCGCAAAAAGTGACCTGCCTAGGCCACGAGGAATGGTTTTCGGAGCTTATAAACCCTGGAGCAAGCATCCCGGGAAATATCACCAGAATTACAGGAATAACGACTTCCATGGTGATTGGGAAACCACTCGCAGATTGGGTGATGCCTCGGTTTCAGGAATTTTTAGATGAGGGCGTTTTTGTAGCTCATAACATTCGGTTCGATCAATCCTTCATTAACGCCGAATTTGACCGGATAGGCCTTTCACCCATGGCAAATGACGGGCTTTGCACTCTGAAGCTCGCTCGGAGATTGCTTCCAGGCTTGGGGTCAAAAAGTCTGGGGAATTTGGCTCGGTTTTTCCGCATTCGGGATGATGGTAGGCACCGAGCCCAACGAGATGTGGAGATCACTACCCACGTGTTAGAGCGCCTGGCGCAGATTGCGATTGACGAGCATAAAATTTCATCCATTAATGAACTACTCAACCTACAATCCAAGACGTATTCGAAAGTAAATCCGCTTTCGAAGCACGTAATCCAAATAAGGAAAGAAGTTCTGCCTCGAATAC
>CALEEY010000305.1 GCA_937877085.1 uncultured Bacteroidota bacterium | reverse complement strand
GGTCGGGGCAAATAAAAACTCCATCAAGATTATTGGTGAAGGAACTGACTTTTATGCCCAGGGCTATTTCGTCTACGACTCCAAGAAAGCCGGTGCCCGGACCATTTCCCATCTTCGATTTGGCCCCAATCCGATACGATCTACGTATTTAATTTCGAGAGCCAATTTTGTAGCTATTCACCAGTTTGGTTTCTTAGAACGCTACGACACCCTGAGTTTGGCTGAAAAAGGCGCAACGTTCCTACTTAACAGTCCCTATTCAGCAGACGAAGTCTGGGACTACCTGCCAAGCTCAGTCCAACGTACGATTATCGAGAAGTCGCTCCGATTTGTCGTAGTAGACGCCTACCAAGTAGCCAAGGATGTGGGACTTGGGGGACACATGAATACCGTCATGCAGGCCGCCTTTTTCGCTCTTTCAGGGATTTTTCCGGCCGAAGAGGCCATCCTGAGAATCAAAAAGTACATCCAGAAAACGTACGGAAAACGAGGCGACGTCGTTGTTCAAAAGAACAATGAGGCCGTCGATGCAGCCCTAGCTCATATGCAGTTTGTGCAGGTGCCCACGACGGTGTCCTCGCTCACAGACCTGCGGCCTCCTGTTGCCCACAATGCTCCGGTATTCGTGCGAACCGTTACCAGCGAAATATTAGGCGGCCGTGGGGATAGCCTGCCAGTAAGCGCCCTCCCCAACGATGGGACGTATCCAAGCGCGACTACGAAGTGGGAAAAGAGAAACATAGCCATGGAGCTCCCCGAGTGGGATCCAGACCTTTGCATTCAGTGTGGAAAATGTGTCATGGTCTGCCCTCACTCGGTAATCCGGGCTAATGTGGTTCACCCCGAAGATCTGACCCATGCTCCCGCCAGCTTTCTATCGGCACCCGCCTCTTGGCGTGAAATGTCCGATAAGTTATATACGTTACAGATCTCTCCCGAAGATTGTACGGGCTGTACACTTTGTGTAGAGGTATGCCCCGCAAAGGATAAGTCCCGCTCAGGTCACAAAGCACTTGACATGGTTGACCAAAGAGATATTTTAGAGCGCGAAAAGCTAAACTGGGATTTTTTCACCTCTCTAAGTGCGTTCCAAGAAAGAGCGGGCATGCCGGGACACCGTTCGGGTGCTAACGGAGATCAAACCAGCAGAAAACGTACGCTAGCAGGCATGGAGGGCGACGGTGCTTCGACCCCTGGGCTCACCTTTACGAAAGTGAAGGACGTTCAGCTTCTTGAGCCGCTATTTGAATTCTCAAGCGCTTGTGCCGGATGTGGAGAAACCCCGTATCTACGATTGTTGACTCAGTTATTCGGAGATCGCATGGTGGTAGCGAACGCCACCGGATGTTCCAGCATTTATGGAGGAAATCTTCCTACGACGCCTTGGAGTAAAAACGCGGCGGGCCGAGGACCAGCATGGAGCAATTCACTCTTCGAGGACAACGCCGAGTTTGGGCTAGGCATGCGCATTGCGTTGGACAAACAGTCGGAATACGCCAGAGAACTCATGAACACCCTCCGCCCCTTGGTCGGCGATTCCTTGGCTACCCAGATTTTGGACGCATCTCAGAACACGCAGCACGAAATCGAAGAGCAGCGAGAGCGGATTGACTTGGCCAGGAGCTTATTGAAAAACGCTCCTGACCCGAAAGCCATAGACCTCCTCTCGCTATTGGACACGCTAACACGAAAAAGTGTGTGGATTATTGGGGGCGACGGTTGGGCGTATGACATCGGATTCGGTGGCCTAGATCACGTCCTAGCGAGCGGAAAAAACGTGAAAGTCATTGTTTTGGATACCGAGGTCTACTCCAATACGGGCGGCCAAGCATCCAAAGCCACTGGTCTTGGGGCAGTAGCCAAATATGCATCGGGAGGAAAAATGACTCCCAAGAAAGATTTGGGATTGCTGGCCATGAGTTACGGCTATGTGTACGTAGCCCAGGTCGCTATGGGCGCGAACGATAACCATGTAATCAAAGCCATGCGCGAGGCCGAGGAGTTTGATGGTCCGTCGCTGATTATTGCCTACAGCCATTGCATTGCCCACGGAATTGACATGGCCAAAGGAATGGAGCAACAAGACAAGGCCACTGCCACTGGATATTGGCCACTTTACCGGTTCGATCCTAGGCTAAGTAAAGATGGTAAGAATCCTTTTCAACTGGATTCAAAAAAGCCGTCCATTCCACTGGAAACCTACATCTATAACGAAAATCGCTACCGGATCCTCCAAAAAACAAATCCAGCAGTGGCCAGCGCTTTTTTGATACAATCCCAAAAAATAGTCTTGGATAAATGGAATCAGTATGAGCGAATGGCCAAAATGACACCTGGCGCCGCAGCTGAGGTAACGGGGAGTGCCCCATCGCCTCCGGGTACGCGGCCTCCCACTGCCTCCAAACGGCCCCCAGGAGCCGAATAGGGCTTAATTAACAGGCTGTCTTTTTCAATTTTTGGACGAAACGATGAAACTCAACACCCATTATTTAGGCCTAAATCTTCGGACCCCTCTTGTCCCCTCGGCTTCTCCTCTTTCTGAGTCAATCGGCAACATCAGAGCTATGGAGGATTATGGCGCCGGAGCCGTAGTCATGTACTCCTTATTTGAGGAGCAAATAGAACATGAAAGCCTCGAACTCGATCACTATTTGACAGCGGGGACCGAAAGTTTTGCTGAATCCCTTAGCTATTTCCCTGATATGGGGTCCTATCTGACGGGGCCGGACCAATATTTGGAAAAGCTGCATGCGGCCAGCCAAGCGGTGGATATACCCATCATAGCAAGCTTGAATGGGGCTTCTCCCGGGGGCTGGACGAGCTATGCACAAAAAATGGAACAGGCCGGAGCCTGTGCAATTGAGCTTAATTTGTATTCCATCCCTGCGGATTTGGATCTGAGCGCATCTGTCGTCGAAGAGCGGTATCTGACGGTGGTAGGCCAAGTTCGGCAATCTGTTTCTATTCCGGTAGCCGTGAAAATAAGCCCCTATTTGACGGCTACAGCTCATTTTTGTCAGGAATTATGCCGCGCTGGGGCATCCGGAATTGTTTTATTTAACCGATTTTACCAGCCGGATATTGATATTTACTCGCTGGAAGTTCAGCCAAAACTAAAACTTTCGACAGCAGACGATATTCGACTGCCCCTGCGATGGATTGCGATGCTATACGGCCGTATTCCTGCCGATTTGGCGCTGACCAGTGGCGTACACACCTATCAGGATGCATTGAAAGGATTGATGGCGGGGGCGTCTGTAACCATGATGGCATCTGAACTGCTCAAAAATGGACTCATTCGGATTAAGGAAGTCAAAGAGGCCATGACGCAATGGATGGTGGAGTACGAGTACGATTCCGTAGAACAGTTGCAGGGCAGCATGAGCCAGATTCACGTGGCAGATCCATCAGCTTTTGAACGCGCGAATTATATGCATGTGCTAAAATCGTGGCGCGAAGATCCGAAAGGGCTTGTCTAGCAACAATGAAGCAAGAAACCAAGTAGCTTTGATTCATTCGATGACGAGTGTACTTTTAGATATCCCGTCAGAATAGACAGGATGTCCCTCCCATCATCGAAAGTCTTTTCTCAGCTACCTCTATGCACCGATATACTCGTCCTCTTGGCGTAATCGTCCTACTGATTGCTTTGTTTTCGCTACCCTCCTGTGCGCAACAAAGTGAAAGAATAGAACCCGTTTCTGCCAAGGGTGGAATGGTAGTCTCGACCCAGTACCTTGCCTCAGAAGTTGGTCGGGATATTTTAAAGAAAGGTGGCAATGCTGTTGATGCGGCCATTGCGACCGCTTTTGCATTGGCAGTGGTCCACCCAGCCGCAGGAAATATTGGCGGAGGGGGCTTCCTTGTATACCAGGGTGCCGACGGCGAGGTAACCACGTTTAACTTTCGCGAGAAAGCTCCAGCGGCGGCTACCGAGGATATGTTTCTAACGGATGGCGAGATCGATAGTTATAAGCATCATCGAGCGTTAACCTCCACCGGTGTTCCGGGAACCGTATCCGGTATGGCCTTGGCGCACAAGAGACTAGGATCACTACCATGGGCCGATTTGGTAGAACCTGCGGTTCGATTGGCTGAAGATGGCTTTCCGTTTACCGAGAACTTATCTGGCTTTGAACGACGCCTTCCGGAGAGAGTCGCCGAAAATCCGATATTTGGCTCCACCGCCCGGGCTTTTTTGAAAAATGGGACGGACTTTCATGAAACTGGCGAATTGTGGGTCCAAAAAGACCTTGCAGAGTCCTTAAAGAGAATTCGTGATTTCGGAGCGGATGGTTTTTATAAAGGGGAGACGGCTCGATTGATGGCCGAGTTTATGGCCGCCAATGGTGGCTTGATTACTGAACAGGATATGGCCGATTATCAGGCTGAAGAACTTCCAGCCGTCAAAGGCACCTACAGAGGCTACGATATCTATTCTATGCCCCCACCTTCCTCTGGTGGTATCGGAGTGATAACGATGCTCAATATTTTGGAAAATTATGACCTAAAGGAAATGGGGCATAATTCGGCAAACTACTTGCACGTGTTGACAGAAGCGATGAGACGAGCCTTTGCAGATCGCGCACAGTTTGTTGGAGACCCTAATTTCAACCCAGAAATGCCCGTGGACTGGCTCCTTTCTAAAGAGCATGCCGACGACCTTAGAGCTTCTATCGATCCTACCATCGCTTCCCCGAGCGATTCCAGCACCTTTAACGGCATCATGCCCTATGAAAGCGAAGAAACCACGCATTTCTCGGTCGTAGATGAAGCTGGCAATACCGTATCTATGACCTACACCCTTGAAAACGGTTACGGGAATAGTATTGTGGTTGAAGGGGCCGGTTTCTTGCTAAACAATGAAATGGGTGACTTCAATCCAAAACCGGGATATACGGATCGCACAGGAAATATCGGAACGGATCCGAATGTTGCGAAGCCGGGAAAACGCATGCTTTCTTCGATGACCCCCGTGATTGTTAGCAAAAACGGACGTCCAGTCAT
>CALEEY010000304.1 GCA_937877085.1 uncultured Bacteroidota bacterium | reverse complement strand
GTCGAGACTGGCGGAGCGTAAAAAGGTAAACCCGGATAGGACTCCGGACACCATGGCAATGAGGATTAGAAGCTTCCCAATCGTTCCCAGCATAACCTTACAATAGGATTTGTGGATACCCTAACGACGAGAATCATTCCGGAGGCGGCTGGAACGATCTCAACCCTTGCAAAATAGGCCTGCAATCGGTTCCACTCATATGAGTGAAGCCCCACTCAGCCAAATTCATACCTTATTGGTACGTTTCGTGTTCTGGCTAGGCTAACGCGTTGCCGTCAAAATGCTACCGAAACGCAAAAAAATAGCACTCACCCGCCCCGAGGTGTCGAAGAACCTTTTCAATCGACACGGTGGGAGCCGCTCAATCTCTTTCGAATTCCCCTGTCGCACCTTCCAAGGAAGGGCGAACCCCGAAGGGTTGGGGCCTGTCGGCCGAGCCTGAAGGGGGGCTCCCGCAAAGCAAGTATTAAGGTTCTTACTGTGTCAGGACGGGCAGTGCACCGGCGCCATCACGAGTACGGCGCAAGCACAATATAAGCTCGGACCTTTAGGGAGTTATGTGAAAAGCGGTGCAAAAAGGAATGTTACAAATCTTTTTTTTGAACGGACGTCATAAGAAAGGAGACGAAATGGATCTTTTGTCGACGCCGTTCAAGAAAACGCCACTTCTATTGGGCTCAATTCAGGGCGGCTTCTAGGCCACTCTATTTCGCCAACAAGGCCCTGGATAGCTTACGTTCCATCTTGTTCAGCTCGGCGTTGATGTGTTCGCCAGGGTCCAGCGTGGACGAACGCTCTACAAACAGTTCCTCGGTAATCGCGAGGCCGGTAATGACGGCAGCGGTTAAGTCTGATTGTTCAGGATGCGCATGTTTAAACGCGCGCATTTTTGAATCGAGGTATTCGGCCATTTCAAGCGTCGCAAGTTCGTCCTCTTGCTTGACACGCAGCGTGTAATCCTTTCCAAGGAATCGGACTTTCAATGGTTTGTACTCTGGCATATGGCGTTCTGCGAATTATCTACGCGAAGAAAAGGGTTTGACGGGAAAGCACTACCGGTAATGTCTGTGACTAGGCATCGTCATCGAGGTTGTCCGCCTCTGCGGCCATTTCCTGTTCTATGTATCGATCCACCACCCGAATATAAGATTCGATCTTGGCTTGCAACACCGCTGGACTTTCTGAAAAAACGAAGGAAGCACCTTCACTAACAGAGTTGCCCCGTTGCCGAAGAGCATCAATTTCGCGGTGCAGTTGATGGTTCTCTTCGCGCAAACGGTATAATTCCTTCGATGCCAAATCGATGCGAATGCGGAGGCTCTCGAGGGAACGCGTTCCTTTTAGATGTACAGACCCACGCGACCTAGACGTCGAAACGTTAGGGTCAGTCTCTGGAGGTTCGAACATTGTTTGCTGTCCGGGGAGCTCCTCCCGTATTCCGTCAGGTTTGAGTGATGCCATATTGGATGAATGAATTTGCCACCTTCGATTTCCTTTTTGCAATAACCGGAAAATCGAGGAGGAATGCCAATGCTTCAGGACACTAATTTAGCGCCAATCTATCGAAGTTGTGCGTCAAATTCATTTTCTATTGCTTTAAGCACTTTGGCAACAGCTTCATCTACGTCGTTGTCTCGCAGCGTTCGATCGGATCCGAATCGCAGTCCAAAAGCCACGCTCTTTTTTAAAGGGTCAATCCCTTTTCCTTCGTACAGATCGAAAACGAACACGTCCTTTAAAAGAGGTTGCCCGGCGCGCGCTATGGACTCCAAAATCGGGCCCACAGCCTGGTCTTTGCTCACTAGGACGGCAATGTCGCGTTCCACAATTGGAAACCGGCTAATCGTTTCATACCGGACATTGGATCGGTTGGATGTCAATTCAGATATGGCCGTCCAGTCTAATTCAGCCATAATGGTCGAAGAGCGGATAGCAAAAGGCTCAGACGTTTGGTCGGCTACTCTCGCGATGGTCCCAATCCAGCGCTTTCCTGCCAGCACATCGACTCCGTAAGAGAACAACGGATCTGGACTTGATGGTGAATACCGGACGTTCAGGAGCCCAACGGATCCCAAAACAAGATCGACGGTTCCTTTTAGGTCGAACAGGTCGGCCTCTCTGGCTTCAGCATACCATCCCTGATTGGTCCAATTACCCGCGCACACGACTATGAGCGATTCAACCTCTGTGTAATCGCCAACAAGCGAAAGATTGGTTTTTTTCTTCGAGTGCACACGACCAAATTCAAACATGCGTAGCGCTGTTTGCCCGTGATTCTGATTGTGTCCAACTACTTTCAACAGACCAGGTAGCATGGAGGGCCGAAGGGCCGACATTTCTGTCGTGATTGGATTGAGTGTATGAACCACTTCGCCCTTGAACCGGCCCGCAGGTAGAGAGGTCGAATTAAACGTCGCGGACATTTCTGCCGGCAACATCGAGTTCGTATAAGTCTCTCTAAATCCCGCGCCTACCAAAACATCTCGGACTCGTTCACGCTGCAAACGCGCATCAGAGACGCTGGGTACGAAGTTTGGCATCCGGGAGTGCGTAGGCTCGGGGATGTTATCGAAGCCGTAGAGCCTGGCAATTTCCTCGATGACGTCAATTTCCCGTTCCACATCTGGACGAAACGAAGGAACGGTCACGTCCCACTCGGTTGGAGTAGCTACTGCCTCGCGTACTTCAAATCCAATGGCTTTGATGAGTCGAACCATTTCTTTTGGGTCGATTTCAACACCCACGATTTTACCGACGCGCGCTGCGCGCACCCTAACGGTGCGAGGGACAAACGGAAGCGGATGTACATCTACCATGCCGTCGACTAGCTGGCCACCAGCTAGTTCGACCATGAGCTGGGCGGCCCGAAGGGCCGCCCAACCCTGACCCTCAGAATCAATTCCACGCTCAAATCTATACGAAGCATCGGTCTGAAGTTGAAGCGCTTTCGATGTCCGTCGAATCGACGAAGGGTCAAAGTAGGCGCTTTCAATCAATACCGTTTTTGTGCTCGCCGACACTTCTGAGTTCTCGCCGCCCATAATTCCAGCGATGGCCACTTCACGTTTTGCATCGCAAATCATGAGCGTGCCACTTGGCAACTCTCTTTCCTTGGAATCCAGCGTGGTGAACTTCGTTATTCCCTTGGTTGCCTTTACAACTATTTGACCGCCAGCCACTTGATCAAAATCAAAGGCGTGTAGGGGTTGGCCGCATTCATACATCACATAATTGGTGATGTCGACAATATTGTTGCGCGGGCGAAGGCCTATGGCAATCAGCCGCTGCTTCATCCATTCAGGAGAATCCTGAATGGTCACGTTTTTGACCAAAACACCGGTGTAGCGGGAGCACAACTCGGGGTTTTCTATCGTGATGCGAACCTGCTTTTCAGCGGATCCACCTTCTGATGGAATACGGACCAAAGGCCGAACGACCGCGGCCCCCGTCAGCGCCGCAACGTCCCGTGCAATTCCTAAATGACTAATGGCATCCGGTCTGTTGGGGGTGATGGATATGTCAATAGCCGAATCCGACAAAGACATGCCCTGGGCGCTCAAATAAGTAGCAAACGGCTCGCCTACAACCGCGGAATCTTCCAAAATCATGATTCCAGCATGATCATCGCCTAGGCCCAGTTCATCCGCGGCACAGATCATCCCAGAGGAGTCCTCCCCACGCAATTTTACCTGTTTCATGGTCACCGGCGACTTCACCCCAGGATTATCGCGACTTGGTAGCTCTAAGGTGGTCCCAATAGTGGCCACCGCCACTTTTTGTCCTTTGGCAACATTGGGCGCTCCGCACACGATTTGAAGGGGCGATTCAGCGCCGACATTCACTATGCAAACCGTTAACCGATCGGCATTGGGATGGGGGCGAGTCGATTCTACTAATCCAACGACTACTCCATCGAAGCTACTTCCGAGCCTTTCAACAGACTCTACTTCCAAACCGCACATGGTTAAACGGTCGGCCAATTCATTCGCCGACAACCCGTGCTTGATGTAGTCCGAAAGCCAATTAGTGCTAATTATCATTTTTGTGCCTTGCTATCGATAGGGCGGAGGACCATTTGAATGGGACCATTTGAATGGGTGAAATCAGATTCGGC
>CALEEY010000303.1 GCA_937877085.1 uncultured Bacteroidota bacterium | reverse complement strand
AACCTTTACGGGGACATCCCAGCCCTCTTTCTAGTGGCGGGTGTCCTTTGGTTTCTGCTTCCTCGAGATTGATCTTTCGAATCTCTTTTAAAGCCCCTTGTTTAATAGAAACGGGGGGCTTTTTTTTTGTACTTTTTCGATCCTCCCTTCATGTCAAAATATGGAGCCTAACAGGGAGCATGAATCCAGTTGAATCGAATACGTCTTTTGGGGCCAACCGATTTTCTAGTCAAGCACACAGAACGTATGTCCGGATTTAAAGAAATAAATGTCATTGACCTCATTCTAAGAAAGCGAAACAAAGGTGTTTTATCGCGGGACGAGATAGCGAGCTTTATACAGGGGTACACATTGGGTCAAATTCCTGATTATCAAGTGTCGGCATGGCTCATGGCCTCCTTCTTGAACGGAATGAGCGAGGACGAAATGGTAGCCCTCACAGATTCTATGATGAATTCTGGGCAGGTATTAGATCTTTCTGACATACCAGGGCGCAAAGTGGATAAGCATTCAACGGGCGGAGTCGGAGACAAAACCTCGATCATTCTAGCTCCGTTAGTAGCCAGTTGCGGCGTTCTGGTACCCATGATATCGGGCCGTGGTCTAGGCCATACAGGCGGTACACTAGATAAGTTGGAGTCGATTCCAGGCTTCTCGACTCAGATGTCTATTCAGGATTACCGATCCCAGCTTAAAGACATCGGCGTAGTTATGATTGGGCAGACGGATGAGATAGCCCCTGCAGACAAAAAATTATACGCCCTTCGAGACGTGACGGGAACGGTTGAGTTTATTCCATTTATTGCCGCTTCCATTCTGTCAAAAAAATTGGCTGAGGGTATAAATGCGCTCGTTCTGGATGTGAAATTTGGCTCCGGCGCGTTCATGTCGGATGAACAGGACGCCCGAAAGCTTGCGGAAACACTCACCAATTTAGGGGAGCGTTTTGGTACGGATACGGTTGCTCTACTCACGGACATGGACCAACCACTGGGTTTTGGGGTCGGTAATTGGCCAGAAATTGCCGAGTCAATTGCTTGTCTCCAAGGAAACGGTCCTGAAGACGTCATGGAAATTACATTTGCGTTGGCGTCTGAGATGCTCATGGCAGGCGGCGTAGCCCAGTCGTTCGATGAGGGGCTATTTTTGGCTGAGCAGGCTATTGAAACGGGTCGCGCGTGGGAAAAATTTGAACAGCTAGTGGTTCGGCAAGGAGGGACCTTGGAAAGTATTCGGAATCCTCAGGAACGAGATAAGGATCGCAAAGAGGCGTTTATTTTGGCTCCGGCCGACGGGATGGTCACGCGGATCGGTGCCAAGATAGTGGGACGAGCAGCGGTAGGTTTGGGTGCCGGACGCATGAAGAAAGAGGACACGGTCGATCCCCTCGCTGGTATAACCCTATTCGTTTCGGCGGGCGATACGGTGTCTAAAGGTGACCCGTTAGCTCGTATTCAAGCGTCCAATAAGGACCGTTTGGAAGCCACACGAGCACTGGTTTTACCAGCTTTTGAGTTTGGAGAAGAGTGCGAAATTCCGTTCTCAAGAATAAAAGATCGATATTCAGATGGCTCTTGGTTGAATCCATAGTGCGTACCTTTCGTAGGAAGCCGAACCTGGTGGCAAAAAATAGCCAAAAAGAGTCTGTTTTGTGTCCTATTTGACTGTATTTAGATGATTGATTCTCCAACATCATTATATTCGAAAAAGGGATAACGACTCCCGTTAACAAAATACTTTAGAAAGACATGTCGATGTGGTCACGATTCAAACGATTTGTTAAGTCAGTTTTTGGCGGCGCAATCTCTGCGCTCGAAGATCCTAAGCTGATTTTGGAGCAGAATATTCGAGATTTGAATGATCAAGTCCCGAAAATGAACGAAAATATTGCGTCGGTCAAAGCCAACGTCATGTTGCTCCAAAAAGAGGTTCGTAAGTACGAGAACGAATTAGCCGACATGACGGCTAAAATTAAAGCTGGGATTCAGGCCAATCGTGATGACATCGCCGAGCGTTATGCCATGCGCTTGGAATCGGGTCGTGATAACTTGGCCTCAACTAAGGATCAACTCAAGTACGCATCAGCAGCCTACGACAAAGCGCTTCAGGTTAAAAAAGCGTTTATGCGGGAAAAAGAACGCAAAATTGCTGAAGCCAAAGATGCACTACGCGCTCACGAACGTGCCAAATGGCAAGCGAAAGTTGCAGATACCTTGGAGTCATTTGAGGTGGGTGGAGTCGATCAAACCCACGACGAAATGATCAATCGTTTGCAAGAACAGACGGCTCGCAACGAAGCTCGGATGGAAATGGCCCTCGATTCGGTCGATACCGAAGCGTTACAGATCGAAGAGGATGCCCAGAAAATCCGTGCGGCCGAAGTGGTCAAACAATTCAAGCTCGAAATGGGCGTTGGAGACACCAGTGGTTTGAAAGAAGAACCACAGATGGATCTATCCGATCACGAAAGCGAATCAGCTGGCAAAACGATAGGCAAACAGCGTACACAGAATTAGGAAGCATTCATGACTCCCGAAGAGTATCAGAAGCTAAAAGAAGCTGAAAAGGATCACCTTCGAAAGCTTCGCGAAATTAAAAAAGTCCACAGTCAGGCGGTGCAGCAGTCAAAGATTACCCAGGCGGTAACCAACATGGCTACTGGCATGACAGGTTTGTATGACGAACATCGCGAGATGGTGGATCGACTTCAGATGGATACCCTCCAATCCGAGGCGCGGATGGAGGTAGCGTTGGATTCAATCGGCTCTATCGATTCGACAGATTCGGCTTCCGTTCCGTCAGAGGCCCAAGACGCCGCGGATTTGGCCGTAAATGAAGAGGCTATTCGCCGGGCAAAGGCTCAGGCCTTAGTCCGGCAAATGAAATTGGAAGGAGAGGGCTCGATGGACGACTTACCTTCCAAAGGGGCGTCTCCCACGAGTACGACTGGAAGTCATTCAGAAAGCTCTAGTAGCACCGCTTCATCCGGTCGAACCCCACTAACTGAAAAGCCAAAGCCAACGACGTCTTCGAATTTGCCAGAAAAGACTATTGGTCGGATGAAACCATAAAGACCAATTCCGTTAAACAACTACTTGGACCTTGTCACTTTTCTCTCTTAGAAGCCTTTAGCTCTACTGCATAAACATTGAAAAATCGAGACCTGGATATCAATTATACCAAAGAAGCCTTTCTACACCCGTGGAATCTGACTTTTTTGATTGTATCCATGTTGGTGGCCTTCAGCGTCAGCATGACCGGCGCTACGTGGCCATTCGATGCGGCACTGATTTTTACGGCAGGCGCTGAATTGGCATTTCTTGGATCATTTCCCAGAAATGAAAGGTTTCGTAAGGCCATCAGGTCTCGCCGGGCAGCTGAGCATGCCAAACCACCTTCTCAAAAAGAACTATTTCAGACGCTGGCAGCGCCTCACCGTAGGCGGTACGCCAAGCTTAGAAAAACTGAAAAGGACATTCGGGTCAACTACCAAAAGCTGAACTACGCATCGCAAGGATTGCTCGACTCTCACTTAAAGAAAATTGACGGGCTGCTGGAGTCGTACCTCAAATTGCTTTACCAAAAGGAACGCTACGAATATTCCGCATCTTCGGGGACGGAAATAGAAGTGGTTAAAGCAATTGACGAGATTCGAATTGATATGGAGGACGATTCGCCGCGTGTCCGATCGATCAAAGCGCGACGACTCAAAATTCTAGAGCAACGGCTAGAGCGTTCAAAAAAGGGCCAGGAAAACCTGGAAATCATTGAAGCACAGCTGGAAACGATTGAAGATGTTATCAAATACATTCACGAACAGTCGCTGACTCTTCGCAATCCTGAAGAGATTTCGTTTCAGCTAGATACCCTTTTGACGGAAGTTGAGGAAACTCAGGCATCCGTTCAAGAACTTGAAGAAGTGTTTGGAAATCCGTCCGATCTTCTGAATGAGATGGATATGTTCGAAGAGCCAGTTAGTGAGGACTCCCAATCTTCTGGATCCAGAGTACGCGAATAATCCAGCAAACGCGTATTTTGGTTTTGTCGTACTCCACTTCACCCTTCGTCTCTTAAAATATTTCTATGGCTTATTCCACGCTTTTGGTCGAAATCGAATCATCTGGAGTTGCCGTTGTTACGATCAATCGGCCAGATAAGCTCAACGCGCTGAACGCCGAAGTAATCGCCGAATTGGATGATTGGTTTACTCAAGCGGCTTCGGACGATACAGTCAAAGGAGTTATTTTGACCGGATCCGGTCCGAAAAGCTTTGTGGCTGGGGCAGATATTTCCCGATTTAAGGGACTCGGCCCTATCGAAGGGAAGCGTTTTGCAGCGTACGGCCAACAGGTTTTTAATAAGATAGAAAACCTAGGAAAACCAGTTATCGCTGCGGTCAATGGATTTGCACTTGGAGGCGGGAGTGAGTTGGCGCTGGCATGCCACATGCGAGTTGCGTCGACCAATGCGTTGTTCGGACAGCCGGAAGTCAACCTTGGAATTATTCCGGGATACGGCGGCACACAGCGTTTACCCCGACTGGTCGGAAAAGGGATTGCTACTGAACTCGTGTTAACCGGCTCTATGATTAATGCCGAAAGGGCCTTCGCCATCGGATTGGTCAATCACGTATTTGAGCCCACAGACCTCATGGAAGGTGCTCGGAAATTACTCCATTCCATTTTGGATAAAGCACCCATAGCTATTTCCTTGTCGTTAGAAGCCCTACGGGCGTCCGATCTTCCGCTTTCAGTGGGCCTGAGCCATGAGGCCGCCTTATTTGGACAGGCGTGTGCCACTGAAGACTTCGATGAAGGCGTAGACGCTTTTTTAAATAAACGAAAAGCCGCATTCAAAGGCCGATAATGAAGGTTTTTGATAATATCCCAGCGGAAGCATCTGCAGCGACCAACCGAACCGAACGATAGGCCATGGAAATTACTTTAATCCTGGTGACTTTAGCTCTAAGCGCGTTCTTTTCGGGGTCGGAAATCGTGTTCGTTACCGCTAATCGATTGCGGGTCGAAGTGTATGCCCGTAGGGGCGGAGCCGTTGGGAAGATTGTTTCTCAGTTTCTTGAGGATCCGGCCACGCTCCTAACCACGACCCTGGTTGGCAACAACTTTGCTCTCGTTATTTATTCGACCTTGATTGCCCTGTACTTGGAGGGGCCATTTCAGACGTTTTATCTGGAAATTATTGGCCTCCAACATGGCGCAGCCAGCGTTATGGCCTTCATCACGCAGACGGTTATTGCGTCGCTGGTCGTTTTAGTGGTCGGGGAAATTATTCCCAAATCGGTATTGCGAGAAATTCCCAATCGAGCCGTATTTGCCCTAGCCATTCCGCTGCGAGCAAGCTACTACGTGCTGCTCCCCATGATCGTGATTGCTCGATGGTCAGCATTTTTCTTGATGAGGACTTTTAACGCCGACTCAAAATCCTTTTCCCAGTTTATGAGAAGGGATTTCGAACTGATGATCGAAGATAGCAAGCGCACCGGCGAATTGGATCTGGATGAAGAGGAAAGCACCCTATTGTCCAATGTGTTTGCCATGAGCACGATTTTGGTAAAAGAATCGATGTGCCCCCGGACAAATATTGTGGCATTGGAAGAAAGTGTTAGCGTTTCTGAAGTCCGTCAGGTATTTGTAGAATCGGGACATTCAAAGATTCCAATTTACCGAGAAAACATCGATAACATTGTTGGGGTAGCGTTCGCCTACGACCTGTTCCATGAGCCTGCCACCCTTGCTGAGATCATTCGGCCGGCCACTTTCGTACCCGAAACGAAGCTTTCTAAAGAATTACTCCAGGAGTTCCTTGCGAAAAAGACGTCCATCGCCATTGTAATCGATGAATACGGGGGAACGGCCGGTTTGGTAACGAGCGAAGACCTACTGGAGGAGATCTTTGGTGATATTCAGGATGAGTTTGATAATGAGGACCATACGCTCAGGAGAATAAATCCGAAAACGGTTATTTCGAGCGGTCGAGTTCGTATTGACGAAATCCAAGAAAAAATGGAGATCGTGCTTCCTGAAGGGGACTACGAGACTATTGCGGGTTACTTACTTGAAAAACTAGGTGCTATTCCGGAAATCAGAGCGGAATATGAACTGGATGGATTTACGTTTACCATCCTTCGAGCTACAGCCCATCGCATTGACCTCGTTCGTATAGTCCAGCAGACGGACACCGATTTGCTGTTGAAATAAGCAAATCCCTGTCGTAAGGGTCTGGACGGGAGAGCTTTGACGATCCACGGGAGGCGCTCATCAACCCCGCGATTGTCTCAAATGCGCCGCCACGAGCTTCAGGTGACACGCTACCTTAGCCGTCGCCTCTATCTCCTCCAATCGGTCTTCGGGGCCTGACGGCATCCTGGGAGGGCTAATGCGCCCCATCCACAAGAGCATTGCATTTTGCAAGACAGAACCCGTCGGATACTCGCCAGCTCTGAGGTGCGCAGCATAAAATGCCGTCTTGCGTTCGAGCCGCCCACCAATGGTCACTCCCTCTTCGCCTCGGCTCAAATCGCCGCTTTCAATCATGGTGGCGCCAATCAGATAGTCTCTATACAGGAAGGGCGCAATCATAAGTGAGGCAGCCAAATCCGATTCCTCAGGCGCAACGGCCTCTACGGTCCGAGCAGAAGCAACGGATAACAGGCAAATGGACTCTTCTGCCACCAATTCCGCCTCAGCGGAATGCATGATAGAGAGCGCAAGACCTGAAATCTCTTGCGAGACAGCGAGTATTCCTAGCGTCGAAAATATGGCAGGTTGTGCGGCAGACACGTCCTAGATAGATCAGTCTTTTTTATGGGAATGGTCGTCGGAACCGCCAATAGAGCGTCTCATGTGCGTATCCGCTTCAATATTTCTCATGGTATAGTAATCCATGATACCTAAGCGACCACTCCGAAACGCTTCTGCGATTGCCAACGGTATTTGGGCTTCAGCGGCCACAACTTTGGCTCGTTGTTCCTGTACCAGGGCCAACATTTCCTGTTCATGGGCAACGGCAGCTGCGCGGCGCTCTTCAGCCTTGGCTTGAGCAATTTTCAGGTCCGCTCCCGCTTGGTCGGTTTGGAGCTTAGCGCCAATGTTTTCGCCTACGTCAACGTCGGCGATATCAATAGATAAAATTTCAAACGCGGTCCCCGAATCCAATCCTTTGGCCAATACGACTTTGGATATGGAATCCGGATTTTCCAGCACCGCTTTGTGTGTTTCAGAAGATCCAATCGTCGAAACAATGCCTTCTCCAACGCGCGCAATAATGGTTTCTTCGCCCGCACCACCCACGAGGCGTTCAATATTGGCCCGAACCGTTACGCGAGCTATGGCGCGCACTTGGATCCCGTCTTTAGCCACTGCTGAAATGGCGGGGGTTTCAATTACCTTCGGATTTACTGATGTCTGAACGGCCAGAAATACATCTCTACCTGCAAGATCGATCGCCGTAGCGCGTTCGAAGGTCAGATCGATATTCGCCTTGTCAGCTGAAATCAGGGCATTCACAACTTTTTGAACTTGACCACCAGCTAGATAATGGGCCTCTAGTTGCTGCGCATCGACAAAAATACCAGCCTTGTGAGCCGTAATTAATGGCCGAATAATGAGAACTGGGGGGACTTTTCGCAATCGCATTCCCATGAGGTCGCGGATCAATTTAACCCGAACGCCCGAAAAATAGGCCGTTACCC
>CALEEY010000302.1 GCA_937877085.1 uncultured Bacteroidota bacterium | reverse complement strand
ATCGAAGAAACGGAGCTAGGGGAAGTGCTGGTCGAATCTACACGCGAAACGGCGGGAGCAGCGAATGTTACTGCTGGATTGCAAACCATTCGTCCAGCCGATATTTCGCTCGTTCCAGCCCCCGACATTTCTGCCGACTTGGTTAACTATCTCACGGCATTACCGGGCATCGTTTCCCAAGGCGATCGAGGTGGACAATTGTTTATTCGGGGTGGTGAACCTACCCAGAATATGGTCCTATTAGATGGGATGCAGCTTTTTCAGCCATTTCACATTATCGGGTTTTTCTCAGCTTTCCCCGCAGACGTCATCAATACGGCAGATGTTTACGCTGGGGGGTTTGGTAGTCGATTTGGCGGGAGACTTTCTTCGGTGATGGATATCACCTCCAGAACGGGCAACAAGCGACGTTACGTGGGCGCCGCCACCGTGGCACCGTTTGTTTCTACCGTCCGCCTGGAAGGCCCCTTATTGCCAGGAAAGGTTTCTTTTCTAGCCTCCTACCGACAGTCAGTTATCGAGCAAGGAGCCTCTAAGCTGATTGATCAGGACTTGCCTTTTGAATTCGGGGATGTGTTTGCAAAAATCCATGCGAATTTGGGGCAGAGTGCGCAGTTGTCCGTTACTGGTATTCAAACCCACGACAACGGCCGGCTTGGACTAGATCCCTTGGTGGATCCGGGAGAAGAATACGTTCCGGATGAAATTAAGTGGGAAAACTTGGCTATTGGTTCGCGACTCATATTTCTTCCCGCGACCCTTCCTGTTTTTGCCGAATTGTTGGTGAGTTACACCACGCTGAAAAATGAGTTTGGCCCCCCAGGGGACCCCACGCAGACCACCGACGCCTCGTTGGTTTCCTTTGCGGCGAATCTAACCCATTATGTCGGAACGACAGATTTTAATTGGGGCATCTTTCTAAGTTCGTCTCAATTGGATTCCAATTTGGGTGGAATCTTTCAAAATGTGGACTTGAAGGTGGAGTACATCACGGAGGTTGGGGCGTACATAGAGCCCGAATTTAAGCCTTTTGAAGGACTCACCATCCAGCCCGGCCTTCGCCTTCAATCGTTTCCGAGCAAAAACGAATCGTTTATTGAGCCGAGGTTTAGGATCGTTTGGAATACAGGAGTTCATCGCCTCTCGATGGCTGCAGGTGTGTATCACCAGGAAGTCACGGGCTTGAATGATCGCCGTAACGCTGGAGACATTTTTACAGCTTGGACAGCGGCTCCCAACAACCAAGTACCAGAGGCGAAGCACTTAATTGCGGGGTACCGTATTGAGCCGACTAGCTGGGCCACTTTTTCTGCGGAAGGATTCTATAAAGACCTTACCAATTTGGTGGTCCCGGAATGGACGGCATTCCCGCGATTTACAACCAGAATTCAACCCGCCGATGGGACCGCTTCCGGCTTCGACATTCGCCTAGAGTTGGGGAGCAGCGACAAGTTTCAGACTACCTTTAGCTGGGGTCGAAGTGAGGTGATTTATGGTTCAAAATCGCGGGCATTACAAATCTTAACGGGCAAAGAAGAGGTCGAATATTCCCCTCCCCATGACCGGAAAGATCAAATTAACATCATGACCTCTTTGAAGGTCAAAGGATTCAATTTCAATGTCCGCTGGCAGTTTGGGACGGGACTTCCATTTAACGAATCGTTGGGATTTGACCGATGGGTACTCTTAGATAGTCTAGTAAATGTCACGCAGATTCCTGGAGAGGAACGCGTACTCTACGGCCGCCCGTATACCGGCCGGCTTCCTACCTATCACCGTCTCGATATTTCACTAGATCGCGAATTTAGAATTGGTCCGACCACGTTTTTAACGATTCAGACGGGGATTCTAAACGCCTACGACAGAAAAAATCTGTTCTACTTGGATCTGTTCACGCTGCGCCGAGTGGATCAGCTTCCGCTCATTCCGACCGTCGGTATAAAACTCGACTATAAATAATGCGCGTGAATCAACAAAAGTCATTATTCAAAACCATGAATAGAAGAGCTTTCGTGCCCTTGGCACTCCTGTTTGGGCTCATACTGTGGTCAGGATGCGAAGAAGAGGTCAATCCTTTCGTGGAAGAGGATCGCTACTTCACTGTTTTTGGATACCTCGATACGGCTGTCGATCAGCAATTTCTTCGGGTCATAGAATTGAGAACTGAATTTGCGACCGCAGGAGACCAATCGATCGATGCCATTGTGACCACGACGGAGCGGGAAACGGGTTTTGTAACCGTATGGCGGGATTCACTTGTTTCGTTTGAGGATGGTACGATCGGCCACATTTTTGTGGGAGATTTGCGGCCCGTTCCGGGATTGCATTACGTATTAGACGTAACGAAGTCAGATGGGAAACGGGCCTCAGCAACTACGCTCGTGCCGGCGCAGCCCAACGTCATTTTGTCGGAACCTCAAGCAGCGTTTGTGGGCGTAACGCAAAAAGTTGTTTGGCCGACCGTGCGTTTCATCCCGTTCAAAGTTGAAGTCTGGTACCGCACAATCGATACAGCGGCACCGGGTCTCCCATTCCGTGAGGCCGTGGTATTGTATGGCGATGGTCACAACCGGGTGGGTCAACAAACCGCCGGTGGCTGGGAGATTCTCATTCGATATGCTGAGGACAAGAAAGAGGTTACTAGGCAGTTAGGATTTGGAGAGGGGGATCAGCCCATTTTGCTTTCGATGGGGATGAGAGTGACCATGAGCGACGAACAATGGCGCCCGCCCGATGGCGTATTTAACCCAGACGTGTTGGTACAGCCGGGTACATTTTCTAATGTCGATGGAGGGTTCGGCTTTTTTGGCTCGGTCAATCAGTATTCGTTGGAATGGACGTTGAGTCTCTCTGTAACCACTATTGCTGGCTACACGAATCCTGGTAAGCGGTAAAGCTTTCTTTAATCCTGTGTTAATTGATTCATAGCGGGGGTCCATCGCTTCTAAAAGTGCATGGCTGTCAGTACTTTCGCATCCGAATCCTTTTGGCCTAACACCTTTTGGCCTAGCACCCTTTTTTGGCCTAGCACCCTTTTTTGGCCTAGCACCCTTTTTTGGCCTAGCACCCTTT
>CALEEY010000301.1 GCA_937877085.1 uncultured Bacteroidota bacterium | reverse complement strand
AACCCAATCCGTGAATTATACAGGTTACGAGCCAGCTGTTGCGAAATGGTCGAACCACCTTGCGTGTCAAATCCAGGTATATACAGCTTGGCCAGAACGGTTTGAGTTACCGAGGACAGCGTTCGAAAAATGTCAAGGCCCCAATGGTCATAAAAACGATGATCTTCGGTCGACCAGAGGGCATTGATAACATGAGGACTAATTTCGCTATACGTGGCCCACGATCTGTTTTGGCGAGCAAAGCGAGCCAATTCCTTACCGTCTGCGGTATACGCAATGGTGGCCAGCTGAAATTCAGGATTTTCAATCTCTGTAAGCGGAGGTAATTCATCGATGATAGATAAAAAGTACCCGCCGAGAATCAAGGTCACGGATAAAATTGCAATACCGATGTACGACAAAAACGCGGCCGCCTGAACTTTGCGTTCGTCATCAAATTTCGTCTTCCAAAATCCGTAGACCGGGAATTTAAATCGGGATTTTCCTTTGCGAGAATCGGAGTCATTGAAGTACTCGGAAAGCTCTTCGTCGGAATAGGACCGCTTAGACATGATAATTGGATTTGAATGGGCTTCACACCTCAAACGTCGAAACAATCCAAAATGTTGTCGACTACTTAAAAATCTCTTCGCCTATTATTTCTGCACGATTTGAAGTCCATCGAAGCAGTCGAGCGCGGTCCGAAAGCGTGACAAAAGTTCGCCCCTCGTACCAGTCGCCCGTATTGACGTAAATGCCCGATTTACGTCTATTAGAGCCGGTTTCGTCGCCTCCCACGCTCGTTTCTGGGCCAGAATAGCGTTTCAACAGAGAGGAATGACAATGCCCCATGATTACTACATCGGCCGCTCCTCCGGCAAGTAGCGCCTCTGCCCGTGATTTCAACGCTTTCTCGGTTTTCGGATCAGGACTAAAATTGGCCAGTTTTCTAGAAACCTCGGCGGCCAGCCGATGGCCCATTCCAAAAGGCAAAAATGTTCGGTACAGCAGGTAAGCCCACTTGTGATCCGATACATAGCGAAGAAATCGAACCATGGGAGAATGATCCGCAACCAAGTCTCCATGTTCCATCCAGACGCAATTCGATTGCCAATGAATCTGTTTTGGAGCGCGCTCAACCGGGATATCCAAGGCTTTATTAATATGGTTGATATGCCACCGGTCATGATTTCCAGCAAAATAGGCGACTTCAATTCCTTCCTGTTGCAATTCGTTGGCCCAAGAGGTCCATAGGCCAACCGGGCGTGGCAGTCGCCCGGGGTACTCAATAAACGCGTCAAACGTATCGCCTAAAAACACCACCTGGCTGATTTCAGGCTTCAAAAAATCTATGCAGCTTCGAAGATCGGCAAGGCTTCGTTCGTCCCCAGCAGGGACTTTACCCAGATGTAAATCTGAAACGACTAAAATCACTAATTATTACTTGAACTTGAGCTTATGGGCAGACGACCAATGGTTCTCGGAGTAACCCTTTGAACGGGTGGGGTAACGGGATCTATTTCGTCACTATTGTCCGGAGTTGGCCGCGAATATACAGGTTTCGAAGGATAACGATACCCAGTAGGAGCCGTAAATCGGCTAGTTTTCAAAATTGCTTCGGGTCCTTTTGTGGCTTTTTGGAGGAAATCGCCCACCAAAAGTAAAGCGTTGTGACCACCTTGCCCCCAATAGTCCGATTGAAATGCAATTCTTTGATCGTTAAATCCGACCCACGCCCCTACGACAAGGTCGGAATGCATCGCAATGAACCAGCCATCTGCATTATTCTGAGTGGTGCCTGTTTTACCTGTAATGTCTCCACGAACATCAAATTTATTCCGAATAGCCGCTCCGGTACCTCCATCAATCACATCCCTTAACATGTCGATCATAGTATAAGCGGTCTGTGAACTAATGGCCCGCTTTGGCTCCGACGGAAAGGTTGCGATAACATTGCCATTTCTGTCTTCGATGGAAGTAATCACCGTTAGATTCCGAAAAGTACCGTAGTCAGCGAACGTTGCATACGAATGCACCATTTCAAGCAACGTGGTTTCACTCGTTCCCAGAGCCAGAGAGGGTACGGGGAGCATGGGCGATGTAATGCCCATTTTTTTGGCCAGATTAATGACCTTTTGAGGTCCAATTCTCGATATTAAATGGGCTGAAACCGTGTTTTTCGACCAGGCGAGTCCTTGCCTCATAGTTACCAAGCGGCCACTAGCTCCACCACCAGCGTTGGTTGGAGTCCACGTTTCTCCACGGGTATTGGTGGTAAACGTTTTTAATCGGTCTTCTACCAAATAGTATGGTGAAAATCCAGCATCTAAAGCAGCGGCATATAGAAATGGCTTAAATACGGACCCCGGTTGCCTTGCCGCAGAAGCGACCTTGTCGAACTGATCAATGTTGTAATCGCGGCCTCCAACCCAAGCTTTGACCTGCCCCGAATGGGGGTCAATCGCCACAAAACCAGCTTCTAACTGAGCCGCAGCCGCTCGGACCTCATCCAGAAAATTCGTATCGTTTTTTAATGTGGCCAAAGCAGCAGCGTCGCTCTGATCCGATTCCATCATGGCTTGATAAGCCGAAGTCTTACGCAGCAAATCGTCTTCGATCGATTGACGCGTGCGCCAGAAGGAAGCATTCAATCGGGATCCAGCGAGTCCAAACTCTCTTGTTATTACATTTTGGAGATCTTGGGACTGCTTGGCAACGGCCTGGACCGCCAAGCTCTGGAGGTTTGGATCGAGTGTAGTGCGAATTTTTAGCCCGTCTTTTTTTAGATCATATCCGTTTTGGGCCGCCCATTTTTCTGCAATTTTGCGAACATAATCGACAAAATGTGGCGCAATCGATTCGGAAGGGTCGTAGATAGACGGCTGTAATCCAAGCGGCTCTGCTGAAGCCTCTCTAGCCTGAACGTCGGTGATCATCCCTAAGTCCTTCATTCGCCAAATGACTAAGTTTCTCCGTTCCTTGGCCAACTCGGCGTTGGAAAAAGGATTATAGCGAGACGGACCTTTCAAAATACCCACCAACAACGCAGATTGACTGAGCGTAAGATCGGAGGACGTGGACGAGAAGAAACGTTTTGCAGCCGCTTCAATCCCAAAACTATTGGATCCGAATGCCACCGTGTTCAAGTACCATTCAAGCGTTTCGTCTTTAGAAAAATCGGTCGTAATTCGACGCGCCATCAGCATTTCGCGGATTTTCCTCTCCGCCAACGTCGTACGCTTAACCGAAGGGAAATAGTTTCTGACCAGTTGCATGGTAATGGTCGATGCGCCTTCAGGCTCTCCGTTGAAGGTGCTCCAAGCGGCTCCAGCAATTCGGCGTACGTCAATTCCATCATGCTCATAAAATCGATGGTCTTCGGCCGCTAAAAGGGCCTGAACTGTTACTGGGGATATTTGAGTTAGGCCTACAAACTTTCGACGTTCTCCGAAGACGTGGCCAAGTTCTGAACCATCCGACGACAGGATTATTGAAGATTCAGACAGCAATGCCGCCGGATTGGGTGGTAACTTTGGCAGCGCTTCAGACTGAGTCTGCACAAAATTGTAAAGCATCGTGCCACCTACAAGGATGGCCAATAAAAGGACAATGGACACGGCCCTTAAGCTTCGATACAGCCACCCTCTTCTGCGTTTTATGCCGGCGATTTGAGCTTTCTTGGCTTGTGGCTGGCCTGGTTGCGCAGGTTGCCCATGCAGCGCCCCGGGATGCGCGAAAGGCTGATTGATCAGTTGCTCAACCGATATAAAACCTTGGCTATCAATCGGTTGAATCGGGGCGGGCGAACCAACGGTTTTCGGGGGCTGAACGATTTCCTCATACAAGCCAATCGTTCGGGTCCCTCGTGTGGGCCATTGGTTTGGACTTGAGGCCGATTTGTTGAACAGCCGGTCCCGTTCCGCAGTGGACAATGCGCGTCCAAGAAGCGGATCTCCCCAATGTTCAATTTTCCGATTCCAGTCTAACGTCTGGATATCGTCTTGATTTGTAAACGAGCTTGCGTCCAAATCCTTATTAGGCGATCGCGTATTTGTCCTTCCAGAATCTTCGATTCGCGAGGGGTCAAATATGTGTTCAGAATTACGGATAGCTCGGCCTCGGGGCACGTTGGGGGCAATGGTGTCGAGCAAAACGGTATTTTTAGCTCGAATAGGCGGTTTCCAAGCATTCTTTGGCGAAGTCCAATTATCAACTTGGTTCCAAATAGGCCAGGCCCGCACATCATTACTTAGTATCGATGAAGCATGGAGATCCCTTTCACCTTCGAAACCGGCATTCTCTCGTCGAGAAAGTTCAAAATTACCCTCTTCAAGGATGCCCTCCGAAAAATCAGGCGAACCATCTTCTCCAATATGCAATACGGTGGGATTCAATAAATTCGCGGCTTTACTATATGAATCATTAACAAACGGAGGACATCGCGATGCCGTTTTTCAAGTTGAAATTGCAAGAAACCACCTATTAATTCAAGTATTTATGTCAGCCCAGGTACTTATAACGAAAATCCTCGTTTGCTAGGGTGAGAACTAAATTCGAAGACATAGGTATTTCGACCGAGCCAAAACTGCCACCGCGAACTCCATACTATGTACCAAGGCACCTTCCAGCCCCCGACACAATTTGCCGTATTTCCGCCAGTAATCAAAAATTTGCTGATCTTGAACGGCTTGTTATTTTTGGCGCAAATCGTTCCAGAAACCAATAACGTACTCATTTACTGGTTAGGATTGTGGCCTCTTGGAAACGCGCCCATTCCGTTGGGTCAATTTTGGCCGTGGCAGTTAATTACTTACTCCTTTCTCCACGGAGATTTTTCACACCTGCTCTTCAATATGTTCGCTTTGTGGATGTTTGGAGTCCAAGTCGAAAACACGTGGGGATCGCGCAGATTTGCCTACTTTTATTTCATCTGCGTTATAGGAGCAGCGCTTTTTCAGATCGTTGTTGCTAGTAGTGGCGCCGGATGGTACCCTACGATAGGGGCTTCAGGTGGCGTTTTTGGATTGTTGTTAGCATTCGGAATGATGTTTCCAGATCAGCCGATTTACCTGTACTTTTTATTCCCAGTCAAAGCGAAATGGTTCGTAATTGGCTATGGTCTGTTGGAATTATATGCTGGCGTTGCGGGATCGAGTACCGTTGCACATTTTGCGCACCTTGGTGGCATGATGTTCGGATTTCTGTTGATACAGTATTGGAGGGGCCGTTTGCCCTGGAAGCCAGACCAACGAATGTATTGGTAATGTGCACATTCGATCCGTTTGACGTGTTTAAAGTAGGATATTAATGGCCGCCTCGGTGAATCAATTCAAATTGTGGTTTTATTCTCAACCGAGAGCCATCAGGACCTTGCTGTCGATAAATGTTGTCGTTTATCTGATTTGGCAGCTGGTTTTCATCCATTTTGAGTCGACCCAAGTATTTTTCCTACGCCATTTGGCCCTCAACCCTGGTCTTCAGTCAGTTTTGGTAGAGCCGTGGCAGTTGTTGACCTATGCCTTTCTTCACCTAGATCCTGGCCTTGGTGGCTTACTTCATATTCTTTTTAATATGATGTGGATGATGTGGATCGGCCGCGAATATGAAACCATTTACGGCCCCGGGAAGCTGATTGGAATGTATGTCCTCGGCGCTGTTGGGGGGGCATTTCTTACGGTTTTACTGCACTATATATTCCCAACAGTAGCCGTTTTTGGCGGCATTGTGCACGGTGCGTCGGGGGCGGTCCTAGCCATCATGACGATGGTCGCCATTCACCAACCCGAACAACGCATTGGCTTAATGTTCATTGGAGTGGTTCGATTAATTCACGTCGTGATCGGATTTTTGGCGTTAGATATATTGTTTTTGTCGGCAGGTGGAACGGCCGTTTCCGCCCATTGGGGGGGAGTTATCGCTGGATTTATAGGAGGCCAGATGATTCTCCGCGGAATCAACCCGACAGGGTGGGCAGATTGGTTGTTTCGCATGGATAGGCGAAGAGAATCAACATCGACCGGTAGGGGGCGATTCGCAGCAGGAGGGAGGTCAGGTCCCCGAGCCAATTTGAGAGTCGACGGTTCTTCTGACCCCTCCGAGGGATCATTTTTACATCGAGTCGAGGGCTGGTTGGCCAATCGAAAGACGCAGTCTCTGGGGCAGGATAAACCTCCAAAGGCGGCGATTTATCGAATGGACGTGTCTGCTCGCCATGTTGAGGAGAGTGAGGATTCGAATATTGATCGAATCCTCGATAAAATCAGCGCTTCCGGTTATGATTCTTTGTCCCGAAAAGAAAAAGAAATCCTATTGAAGGAGAGCGGGGACAAAAAGTAACATCCGGCTCGGAGTAGCCAAGACTTCGAACGCTTACCGGTGGCTTTCCGGCGATGACCGGGCGATGACCGGGCTCGCCCGGTCATCGCCGGAATCACCATTCATATTCAATTGTACGATTTGTCGCTGTTTCCAATACGGAAGTGAAAGACTCTTTTTAACACCCAATAATTTATTGGTAGACGATTCGCGTTTATTGCTTTCGTTTTTGAGGAAGAATCAATCCGGTCGCAACCATATTCTGGAGATAGTGTTTGTGTATCGGCTCCTTGACAATTCGGACATCTGAAGACGAATTAAGACCTTTTCCCTTGAAAAGCCCCGTCTGGTTCGACAATTATTCTGTAGTAAGTAAAGTAAATAAATAGCCCAAAACGAATGGAACGTCCTCGTAGAGTCTCTCGCCAGATGCACGTTGGAAATGTTATTATAGGAGGCGGTGCGCCCATCTCCGTGCAGTCTATGACTACCTCTAAGACGCATGACATAGTCAAAACGCTTGCGGAAATTCAACAATTGGCCGATGCTGGAGCAGATATCGTTCGTGTGGCCGTGCCACGGCCGGAAGATGCGGACGCCCTTGCAGAGATCGTTGCAGGATCCTCAGTACCCATCGTGGCGGATATTCACTTCAATCATCGATATGCGCTCAAGGCGATCAAGGCGAAAGTAGCTAAAGTCCGAATAAATCCGGGAAACATTGGAAAACACGAATGGGAAGCTGAAGTGCTGGAAGCAGCAAAAGATGCGGGAATACCCATCCGAATAGGAGTTAATTCGGGATCGTTGGAAAAGGACATCTTGGATAAATACGGATACCCTCAACCGGAGGCACTGTATGACAGCGCTATGAGGCATATTGAAATTTGTAACCAATATGATTTCGATGATGTGATCATTTCAGTCAAACATTCTGACGTTTATTACATGATCCAAGCGTACAAATTGTTAGCGCAACGGACCGATTATCCGTTGCACCTTGGTGTTACGGAATCAGGATCGAAAGCCACCGGAACAATTAAAAGTGCCATTGGAATCGGGGCGTTGTTGGCTGAAGGAATTGGTGATACGATCCGAGTTTCATTGGCTGCGGATTCTGTTCACGAAGTCGAAGCAGGGCATCAGATCCTAAAATCCCTTCGGCTCGGTCGTCCAGGAGTCAATATTATTGCATGCCCCACCTGTGGCCGATTGACCGGCGATCTTTTCTCGATTGTAGAAAAAGTTGAGCAGGCCGTAAAAGAACGAAAGTTTGACAAAGACCTAAACGTGGCCCTCATGGGCTGCGCCGTTAATGGCCCCGGCGAGGCGGCCGGTGCGGATCTAGGCGTATCCCTTGGCCGAGGGAGAGCACACCTGTTCAAGAAAGGCGTAATACTACGAACGGTACCCGAAGAAGATATTGTTGAAGCAGTGCTTCAAGCGATAGAGGAATGGTAGAGGGCCAGACACTTTCGGATGTTTTTCTTGGGCGTTAGGCTCCAAAAGGCCGCAGAATATTATTCAGTCCACCGGTCACCCAACTGGAAAAAATGTCGTAAAGGTTTGGGCAAACCATGTGATTGGAGTTAATAAATATGGCCTTAGTATATTAAGTATGTCCGATAGCCAAATATTTATAAAGCCATTAAAGATAATAAACTTTACAGGGGTAGCTGAAATATCGGGAGTTTCCGATATGGTTGATAATAAATCTTGGGTTGTGTTAAAGGATAGCCTAGTGGAAGTAAATTATAATGGCGCAAATTTTGAAGCAGGTAGAATACCTAATGCTTTAAAATTTACTAAAAGTAGTTCATCTTCTATTATGATGGATGCAGAGGGTGTTTTATGGTTCAACGATGGAGGGACGTTAGTTCGATTTGATTCGCGCTATAGCAATTCATCTAAATATGGCGTTCGTTTATTTCTTTCAAAAGTTTCTAAAAACACTAATGGAGAACGCTTGTTTGAAGGTATTTTCACCAATGAAAATGGACAAATGCTTTCTCGTCAGCCTGCGTTTAGCATCCCAGTTTTAGATTATGATGACCGAAATATTTCGATTCAGGTATCGGCAAGCGATTTTGTAAATCCGGAAGCAGTCCAATACCGCTTCATGCTAGATGGTACCGGAAATGAATGGTCGGATTGGGATTATGAGTCTACCCGCGTGTTTTCGACATTGACCGAAGGGGATTACGTATTTCGTGCTCAAGCCAAGGATGAGGTCGGTCGAATTAGTGAGGAAGTGGTATATGCGTTTTCAATACTTCCGCCTTGGTTTCGGACTAAATGGGCCTATTTGGGATATTTGCTTTTAGCCGTGGGCGCTTTGATTTCGGCCAACAAATATCTGCTAATGCGTCGCGCTCACAAGGCGGCCAAAGAGCAAGCCCTAGAATTGGAGAGAAACCGCGAAGTTGTTAAAAAACTTCAAGAGATGGCTTTAGCAAAAGCTATCACGTTGGAGGTCATTGGGCCTGAAAATCGCTTACTGGTGAGTTCTGATTCGCAGGCATTGTCAAAAGTCGTGCACAATTTATTGAGCAATGCAGTTAAATTCACTGAAGAGGGAGAAATCGAAATTCAGTTTCGGGAAAACGACGAGCACATTTCAATGACCGTGCGAGACACGGGTATCGGAATCGATGCACAATTTTTGCCTGATTTATTCGATGCGTTCATCCAAGAGTTGGACGGTTTGTCTAGGTCTCACGAAGGGACAGGACTCGGATTGGCCATATGTTCTGGTTTAGTATCGTTGATGGACTCGACCACGATTCGTGTTGAAAGTACTAAAGGCGAAGGCACAACCTTTATCGTCGGAATGCCAAAGGCGTTCGTTCCGATAGGTAAAAAAGTCCGTGTCTTCAATTCTGGATTTGGCGCAACCGCCTAAAAAACGTTCTAGGTAGCGATTTACCGGTTCTGAAAATGAATTGAAGTCACTTTGGCGGCTTGAAGCAATGGCAGGCACAGGTGCCCGCATACGGCGGAAAACCGACCTATGACTTTTCTGGCACTTAGGCATCCCATGCGATTAGTCATGGAATAAGGCACGGTCTCCACCACTTACGGCAGCTAAATTATTCAGCATTGTGGCTATTCTGCCGTCCTGATTCGTTTGTCAAAAAGCGCTTATCTTAGCCCAGGTTCGCGTCCACATCTTTTTTTCAGATCGAATATTTTAACCATGGGTCGTCTTTTTCGCA